>JACPTJ010000149.1 GCA_016192835.1 Betaproteobacteria bacterium | reverse complement strand
GCGTACGACCTCTACCATAGTGATTCAACCAAGTAGAAACCAGGAAATAACCGACATGCAATTTCGCCTTGAAATCATTAGTACCCCTTGTGCTCGGAAAAGATGTGGGTAAAGATCAGCCCTCCGGGAGAGGGGTTGGGGGAGAGGGATCGAGCGGTGTTACATGGTTATGCATAGCTCGATAATTGGCGCCGGGCGTCACG
This sequence comes from Betaproteobacteria bacterium, assembly GCA_016192835.1. Lineage (GTDB taxonomy): Bacteria > Pseudomonadota > Gammaproteobacteria > Burkholderiales > SG8-41 > PALSA-1004. Next base: position 3,964 of record JACPTJ010000149.1, on the reverse strand, counting down.
CGTGCGCGGCGTCGAGCTTGTCGACGGTGTCGTACTCGAAACGGATTTCCTTCCACGTTTCCATCGCCGCCTTCAGTTCCGGACTGTGGCGCGCCGCTGTGACCAGGATCTCGCGGCCCTCGCGCTCTACCTGGCGCCCCTGGTTGCGCGCCTCGACGCACGCTTCGAGCGCGACGCGGTTGGCGGCCGCGCCTGCGGCGTTGCCCCACGGGTGGCCGAGCGTGCCGCCGCCGAACTGCATGACCGAGTCGTCGCCGAAAATCGACACCAGCGCCGGGATGTGCCAGACGTGGATGCCGCCGGACGCAACCGGGAACAGGCCCGGCATCGAACCGAAGTCCTGGTCGAAGAAAATGCCGCGCGTGCGGTTTTCCTCGATGAATTTGTCGCGCATCAGGTTGATCCAGCCGAGTGTCGCCTGGCGGTCACCCTCAAGCTTGCCGACGACCGTGCCGGAATGGAGGTGATCGCCGCCTGACAAGCGCAGGCATTTCGCGAGCACTCGGAAATGGATGCCGTGATGGCGGTCGCGGTCGATCACCGCGTGCATCGCGCGGTGAATGTGCAGCAGCACGCCGTTGTTGCGGCACCAGTTGGCAAGCCCGGTGTTGGCGCAAAAGCCCGCCGTGAGGAAATCGTGCATGATGATCGGCATGCCGAGCGACTTCGCGTACTCGGCGCGCCGGTACATGTCTTCCGGCGTCGGCGCCGTCACGTTCAGGTAATGGCCTTTTCTTTCACCGGTTTCGGCCTGGGCCTTGCGAATTGCCTCGGCGACGAAATCGAAACGCTGGCGCCAGCGCATGAACGGCTGGCTGTTGACGTTTTCGTCGTCCTTGGTGAAATCGAGGCCGCCGCGCAGGCATTCGTAGACGGCGCGGCCGTAGTTTTTCGCCGACAGGCCGAGCTTGGGTTTGATGGTGCAGCCGAGGAGCGGACGCCCGTACTTGTCCAGGATGTCGCGCTCGACCTGGATGCCGTGTGGCGGCCCACCGCAGGTCTTCACGTAGGCAAGCGGAAAGCGGATGTCCTCGAGCCGCAGCGCGCGGATCGCCTTGAAGCCGAACACGTTGCCGACCAGCGAGGTCAGCACGTTGACGATCGAGCCTTCCTCGAACAGGTCGATCGGGTAGGCGATGAACGCGTAGAAGCAGCTCGCGTCGCCGGGCACATCCTCGATGCGGTAGGCGCGTCCCTTGTAATAATCGAGGTCGGTAAGGAGATCCGTCCACACCGTGGTCCAGGTGCCGGTCGATGATTCGGCGGCGACCGCGGCGGCGGCCTCCTCGCGTGCGACCCCGGCCTGCGGCGTGATCTTGAAGCACGCGAGCAGATCAGTGTCCTTGACCTGATAATGCGGCTCCCAGTAGGTCTGGCGGTATTCCTTGACCCCGGCGCTGTAGGTCCGGGTGCTGGCGGCATTCGACATCGCAGGATCCCCCGCTTGAGTGTCTGTTGCCCTGGAATATAAACAATCCTTAACATAAGGGATATTCACATGTTTTTATCGTTATGATAAGGTTGATTTATATGCCGACAGGAACTCCGGGCGGATGAAGAACGTCACGCTGCGCCAGCTCAAGGTGTTTGAAGCGGTGGCGCGCCATCTCAACTACTCGCGTGCGGCGCAGGAACTTCACCTGAGCCAGCCCGCGGTGTCGATGCAGATGAAACAGCTCGAGGGCAGCGCCGGCATGCCGCTGTTCGAGCAAGCCGGCAAGAAAATCTTCCTGACCGAAGCCGGCCGCGAGATGCAGCATTACGCACGCCGAGTCACGCAGCAGCTCGAAGAGGCCGCTGAAGCGCTGACGGAGCTGAAAGACGCGAGCCGCGGCCGGCTGCAACTGACGATTATCAGCACCGCAAAGTACTTCGCGCCGAAGTTCGTTGCGAAGTTCTGCCGCCTCCATCCCGGCGTCACCCTCAAGCTCGACGTCTGCAACCGCGCCACGCTGCTCGAGCGGCTCGCGCGCAACGAGACCGATCTCGTGATCATGGGCCATCCGCCGCAAGGTCTCGATATCACCTTGCAGCCGTTCGCGCCGAACCCGCACGTGATCGTAGCGGCGCCCGAGCATGCGCTGGCACGCGCGCGGCGCATCGCGCTCAAGCGTATTGCCGAAGAAACGTTTCTGCTGCGCGAGTCCGGCTCGGGGACCCGCCTGCTGATGGAGCGCGTGTTCGCCGAGCACGGTCTCGCCGTTAACGCCAGCATGGAGATCGGCAGCGACGAGACCATCAAGCAGGCGGTGATGGCAGGCATGGGAATCGGCTTTCTGTCCTCCCACACCGTGCAGCTCGAGTTGCAGGCGGAGCGCCTGGTCACGCTCGATGTCGTCGGCTTCCCGATCGTGCGCAACTGGTACATCGTGCACCGCACCGACAAGCGCCTGTCGCCGGTCGCACGCGCATTCAAGGAGTTCCTGCTCGGCGAGGCCGCCGTTCTACCGCATGACGAACCGCGCGCACGCCCCCGTGCCCGGCGCTAGCGCGCATTCACTCGTCGTTGCGGCGGGTGAGCTTGATTCCCAGTTGTTTCAGCTTTCGATAAAGATGCGTGCGCTCGAGCCCGACACTGTCGGCGACACGGCTCATGTTGCCGCTTTCCTGCGCGATGTGGTGCTCGAAATACACGCGCTCGAAGGCATCGCGCGCCTCCCTGAGAGGCAGATCGAGCGGCAGGCCGGGCGCCATCGCCTGCGGAGTGCCGAACAATGACAGTGCCTGATTGACGTCCCCTACGCCGATTTCTTCGCCGGGGGCGGTGAGCGCCAGCGACCGCACCGCGCTTTCGAGCTGGCTCAAATTACCCGGCCAGTCGTAGTTGCGCAGCGCATTAAGCGCGGCGGTGCTGAAGTGGCGCGGCGCAACTTCCTTGGCCTCGACGCTGCGCAGCAGAAACAGATTGGCAAGCACGGGAATGTCCTCCCGGTGTTCGCGCAAACTTGGTACATGCACCGTAACGGTCGCTGCCACACCGTACAGACGCGCGTCGAACGCGCCCTGCGCCACCAGCTCGGGCAGCGGACGGGAACTCGCGCAGACGAGCCGGGTGTTGTACTTCTCGAGCTTGCCGGTAATCAGCAGCAGGCCTTTTTGTTCCACGCGGTTGAGTTCACCGATTTCGCGCAAAAACAGCGTGCCCTCGCGGGCCTGATTGAGCACGTCGAGCGGCGTCTCGGCAAGTGCGGCGAAATTCTCCGGCGCGACCCACGGGGCATTCGGCGGGTGTACGAATTTCGCACACAATTCGACGCCGCTGCCGGGCTCACCCGTGAGCAGCAGCGGGGATTTCAGATTGGCGATGCGTTCCAGACGCTGCTTGAGCTCAACCACTGCCGGAGCGCGGCCCAGTGTTGCCAGCATCAACGTCGGTTTGACCTGCTGTTCGCCGCTCCTGAGCGCGCGACCGACGGTCGCAAGCAGCTTCTGCAGTGCGATCGGCTTCTCGAGGAAATCGTAGGCGCCGATACGCGTTGCTTCGACCGCGGTGTCGATGGTACCGTGGCCCGACATCATCACCACCGGCATCGTGAGCAGGCCTGCGCTGGCCCACTCCTTGAGCAGCGTGATGCCGTCGGTATCCGGCATCCAGATATCGAGCAGCACCAGGTCCGGACGCCCCTGGCTGCGCAGCGTGCGCGCCTGGCCGGCGTTTTCCGCAAGGCGCACCTGGTAGCCTTCGTCGTGCAGGATCTCCGACAGCAGTTCCCGGATCCCGATCTCGTCGTCAACAACTAGGATTTGCTGCATATCGCGAACTCTGTTCTAGGCCCGCGCGGCGGCGCGGGTGACGGCCGCATGCGCAACCTGCGCGGGCAGCGTGAAACTGACCCGCGCGCCGTGCGGCATGATGTTTGCAATCTCCACGGTCCCCCCGTGCTCTTCGATGATTTTCTTCACGATCACCAGTCCGAGGCCGGTGCCTTTCGGTTTGGTGGTCATATACGGCTCGAATGCGCGT
>JACPTJ010000148.1 GCA_016192835.1 Betaproteobacteria bacterium | reverse complement strand
GCGTGCCCCTGAAATACGACACCACGATCGAGGCTCGGACCGGCGATCTCGCGGCCGGCCATCACCACCACGCCTGCGCTCGCGTCATCCAACCCGGCGAGGATATTGAGTATCGTCGACTTGCCGCAGCCGGAATGACCGATGATGCAGACAAACTCGCCCTTGCCGATCGCGAAGTTGACCTCATCGAATACCACGAGCGGGGGGCCGCCGCGCGGCGCGGCAAACGACTTTGACAGCCCTTCTACCTTGAGGAATTCAGCGCTCACGGGCTCTTACTCCGGATAGGTGACGGCACGCGCCAGGCGGGCCAGGATCTGGTCGAGCAGCATGCCTACGAGGCCGATCAGCAGGATCGCGCTCAGGATGTTGCTGATCGACAGGTTGTTCCATTCGTTCCACACGAAATAACCAATGCCGGTGCCACCGACCAGCATTTCGGCCGCCACGATCACGAGCCACGCGATGCCGACCGAGATGCGCATGCCGGTCATGATGGTGGGCGCGGCCGCCGGCAGCACTACCTGGAACGCCTTGCGCAACGCGGATACTTCGAGCGTGCGCGCGACGTTGAGCCACTCGCGCCTGACCGCCGACACGCCAAATGCGGTGTTGATCAGCATCGGCCACAACGAGCAGATGAAAATCACGAAAATCGACGAGGTCGCGCTGTCCTTGATCGTGAACAGCGCGAGCGGCATCCACGCCAGCGGCGAAATCGGCTTCAGCACCTGGATGAAGGGGTCGAACGCACGGTAGAGCAACGGCGACATTCCGATCAGGAAACCCAGCGGAATCGCGACGAGCGCGGCCAATCCGAAGCCGAGCAGCACGCGGCCGATCGAGTAGGAGATCTGGATGCCGATGCCCTGGTCGTTGGTGCCGCGCACGTAGAACGGATCCTTGGCGTGCTCCCATAGCTTGCGCGCCACATCCTGCGGCGACGGCATCGCGGACTTCTGCCCGCTCGCGGCAGCGGCACCCACCAGCTTCGCATACTCCGAGTCGGCAGCCTGCCCGCCGCCGCCGGGAAGCGTCGCCACATGCCATACCGCGACGAACAGCGCGAACAGCAGGAACGAAAGCAAGCCTGCCGCAAGACGGCCCGAACTCATCGCTCAGGTCCTCCTGATCGCAAAGCTCGCGATATAGGCGTCGGGTTTCGCCGGGTCGAACTCCTTGCCCATCACCGAGAACTTCTTGGTCGTGGCCGCCGGCGTCTTCATGCCGGCTTCCTTCATGATTTTCGCGGCGTCGGTCGCAAGAAACACCTCGCGCGCGACCTTGGCGTAATCGACGTTGCCCTTCACCTGGCCCCAGCGTTTCATCTGCGTCATGATCCACACCGCAAACGAATGCCACGGGAACGGATCGAAGTCGATGCGGTTGGGCATCTTGATTACATTGCCTAGCCCGTCCGCGTAATTGCCCGTTAATACCTGCTCGACCACCGTTACCGGTTGATTCAGGAAATTGGCCGGCGCGATGGCTTCCGCGATTTGCTTGCGGTTTTCGGGCTTGGCGGCAAACGCGGTGGCGTCCACGATGGCCTTCAGCAACGCGCGATAGGTGTTCGGCATGGTCGTGACGAATTCCTTGCTTGCGGCGAGCACGCAGCACGGATGGCCTTCCCACAGTTCCTTGGTGAGCGTATGGATGAAACCGACGCCGTCGTAGACCGCGCGCTGATTGACCGGGTCCGGCGCGAGAAAGCCGTCGATATTGTCGGCGCGCAGATTCGCCACCATCTCGGGCGGCGGCACGGAACGGATCTGGACGTCCTTGTCCGGATCGATGCCGTGCTCGGCCAGGTAGTAGCGCAGCAGGTAGTTATGCATCGAGAAGTCGAAGGGCACCGCGAACTTGAAGCCTTTCCACTGCTTGGGATCGCGCTTGTCCTTGTGCTTGACCGACAGCGTGATCGCCTGGCCGTTGATGTTCTCGATTGCCGGCACGGTATAGGGAATCGGGTTCGAACCGACGCCCAGCGTGATCGCCAGCGGCATCGGCGAGAGCATGTGCGACGCGTCGTATTCCTTGTTCAATGTCTTGTCGCGGATGACGGCCCAGCCGGCGGTCTTGACGACGTCCACATTCAGACCCTGGCGAGAATAGAAACCCATCGGCAACGACATGATGATGGGCGTAGCACAGGTGATCGGGATGAAACCGACTTTGACTGACGGCTTCTCCAATTTTCCGGTCTGGGCGAAAGCCTCCTTGGCGAGCCCAAGCGGGAAAAATGTCGAGATTGCCGACAGCGCGGTGCCGGCACCCACCGCGCCCAGGAAACGCCGGCGCAATTCGTCCTGCGGAAACAGCGCGCGCATCACGGCGGACTCGACTACCCGTGCATGCAGCGCCTCGCTGCCGCTCGCGAGCCGATCGGTCTCGACCGCCGCGGCGTGCTCCGCCTGCGTAGCGTGCCGGCCACAGCCGCAACCGGACGACAGTTTGATATTCGGGTCATACGGGTTTCCGAATCCAGACATGATGCCTCCTCCAATATGGGTTACGTCCTGGATAGCAGAATGCATACCAGCGCCCGCCGTCGCGCCGGTTTTTCGCTTCAGAAAACTGTTTATATTGATGAAATAGGCAACGAGTGCAGTTCGGCCCGCGACCCGCTCGCGTCCACCTCTCGCGCCTTCGCACGTTATTGGTGCGGAGCGCACCCAAATCGGGCGTCCAAGTGGTTCTTTAATGGCTCAACCGCTAAAATCACGTCCATGAAATCAATAGTCGCGACCGCGATCGGCGTGGTTCTGCTGGTCTTGACGCTCACTGACTGCGCGCAGAATCCCGTCTCGGGCAACCCCAACTTCGTGACGATGTCCGAGTCGCAGGAAGTCCAGACCGGCCGCCAGGAAGACGTCAAGGTGCGCCAGGAATACGGCGTCTACAACAACAAGGCGCTGCAGCAATACGTGAACGAAGTCGGGCAGCGGCTTGCGCGCGCAAGCCACCGCCCGAACCTGCAATACAGCTTTGCCGTCGTCGATTCGCCCGAAATCAATGCATTTGCGCTGCCCGGGGGCTACATCTACATCACGCGCGGCATCCTCTCCTATCTCAGTTCCGAAGCCGAGCTGGCCGGGGTGCTCGGCCACGAGATCGGCCACGTCACAGCGCGCCACAGCGTGCAGCAGATCAGCGCCGCAACCGCCGCCGGCGTAGGCGCAACGTTGCTGCAGGTCTTCGTTCCCGGGCTGCGCAATCAGGCGGGCGACAGCGTGATCAGCCTGCTCGGCAACGTGCTATTGTCGGGCTATGGCCGCGAGCACGAGCTCGAGGCCGACCGGCTCGGCGCGCAGTATCTGGCGCGCACCGGCTACGATCCGCAGGCGATGATCAAGGTGGTCGGCGTGCTCAAGAACCAGGAACTGTTCGACGCCGAAGTGGCGAAGTCGGAAGGCCGCGAGCCGCGTGCCTATCACGGCGTGTTCGCCTCCCACCCCGACAGCGACACGCGCCTGCAGCAGGTCGTGGCCGAAGCGGGACGGCCCGCGCCGGGCAGCGCGCGCCTCAATCAGGAGGAGTTTTTGCGCCGGATCGATCGCATGGTGTTCGCCGACAGTCCGGCGCAAGGTGTCATCCGCAACGAGAATTTTTATCACACCGAGTTCGGCCTCGCGCTCACTTTTCCCCGCAATTGGCGCATCAAGAATCACCCCGACCGCGTTTCCGCAACGAATCCGGGTAACGACGCGATCATCGAGTTGCGTTCGGCAGGCCGGGCTCAGGGCACGCCGCTCGAAGCGCTGCGCAGGGCGCTTAAGGGCAATATCGGCGCCGAGGTCACCCAAACCACGCTCAACGGACTGCCCGCCGCGCTCACCAGCACGAGCATGCAGGGGCTGCCGACGCGCGTCGCCGCGGTGTTCCTCGGCAAGACCGCATTCCTGATCGGCGGCCAGGCGCGCAACGCGCAGGCGCTGCAGCGCGCGCTGCCCGAGATCAACGCGGCCATCGCGAGCTTCAGGCCGATCAGCGACGCCGACCGCAAACTGGCTCGGCCGCTGACGTTGCGCATCATCAATGCGCCGCGCGGTGCGACTTTTGCCGATCTCGCGCGCAAATCCCCGCTCGGCAAGAATGCGGTATCGCATCTGAGGCTGATTAACGGCATGTATCCGGGCGGCGAGCCGGTCGCGGGCCAGCCGCTGAAAGTCATCGAATAATGAGTCAGCGGCCCACGACGCCTGGCGTTGAAAGCCCGCCGATCGCGCTCGCGTGGATCTGGATACTGGCGGCGGCGTGGATATTGCCCGGCCTTGTCGGCCACGATCCGTGGAAACCCGATGAGGCCTACACTTTCGGTCTCGTCTACAGCCTGCTGCAGAACGGCGACTGGGTGGTGCCGATGCTCGCGCACGAGCCGTTCGTCGAAAAGCCGCCGTTGTTTTACCTGAGCGCGGCGGCAATCGCGTCGATATTCTCGCCGCCCATTGCATTGCACGACGCCGCGCGCCTGACCACCGGGCTTTACATGGCGCTCACGTTTGCGTTCATCGCGGGTGCTGCGCGCGAGCTCTACGGCGCGAATCGCGGCTGGCTTGCAATGCTGATGCTGATGGGCTGCCTCGGTATCCTGGTCCGCAGCCACCAGCTGATCACCGACATCTCGCTGCTGACCGGCTTTGCCGCCGGCTTCTACGGTTTCGCGGTTGCGCTCAGGCGCCCCGCGCTTGGCGGCTTCTGGCTGGGCACGGGCGTAGGCATCGGCTTTCTCTCGAAAGGCCTGCTCGCGCCGGGCGTATTTGGCATTACCGCGGCTTTGCTGCCGCTGTATCCTGCGTGGCGCACCCGCCGCTACGCGTTATCGCTGGCGGTCGCCGCGCCCGCCTGCGCGCCCTGGCTCCTGATCTGGCCGTTCGCACTTTATAACCAGGCTCCGGCATTGTTCACCGAATGGCTGTGGGTCAACAATTTCGGGCGTTTCCTCGGCACCAGCGAGATCGGCCCGCCCGCCGGCACCGCGCATTACCTGCGTATTCTGCCGTGGTACGCGCTGCCGGCGCTGCCGCTGGCAGCATGGACGCTGTGGCGCGCGCGCCTGAAGAACATCCTCGAGCCGCCGCTGGCGCTGCCGCTCACCGGCTTCGCCGTGACCTTCGTCGTATTGAGCGCGTCCGCCGATGCGCGTGAATTGTACGCGTTGCCCCTGGTGCTCACGTTGGCGCTGCTGGCAACGCCAGCGACCGACACGCTGCGGCGCGGCGTAGCAAACCTGATCTACTGGTTCAGCGTGATGGGCGGCGGCGTTTTCGTCATCACCGCCTGGTTTTATTGGAGCGCGCTCGAACTTGCGATACCGCCCAAGCTGCACGCCCACCTGCATACGCTGCAGCCCGGCTACGGGCCCGGATTCAAATGGCTGCCGTTCACGCTCGCCGCGCTCTATACCGCGGGCTGGATCGCGCTGCTGCTGCGGCTGAAAAAAAGCCGCGAACGCCCGGTGATCGCGTGGACCGCAACCATGACCATGATCTGGGGGCTGCTCGCGATACTGTTCGTCGGCTGGGTCGACGTCGGCAAAAGCTACCGTTCGATGATCGCCGACCTGCAGAAAACGCTGCCGCTGCAATATCGATGCATCGCGAGCCACAACCTCGGCGAGCCGCAGCGCGCGATGCTGCACTACTTCGCCAACATTGTCACCTACCGTGGCAATAATCCCGCGCGGCAGCGCGACTGCGATTTGACGCTCGTGCAGGGCGTGGCGAGCGAGGAACACGTGCCGCTCGGTCCGTGGCAGAAGATCTGGGAAGGCGCGCGGCCCGGTGACAACGTCGAGCGCTACCGGCTGTACCGGCGCACCGATCTGTAGGGTGCGCTTGCGCACCATCCGGCAATCGGTGCGCAAGCGCACCCTACACCGAAATTGAACGCCGAAGGATGCCGTAAAAAAATACCTCCTTCCTTGGCGGCAAAGCTTTAATGGATTCGAGGCGTGGCGCCACCGTCCGCCGGCATGCCGTTGGTGATCTCCTCCGGTGTCGCCGCACGCACGCCAACGATGGTGACGACGAACTTCACGGTCTGTCCCGCGAGCGGATGATTGCCGTCAACGGTCAGCTTGCCGTCTGCGATGCGGGTGACGCGCAGCTCCATCTGCTCGCCGCGCTCGTTTTCGAACATCACTTGCGAGCCGAGCCGGCGATGTTCCGGCGGCACGTTGTCGATGTCGTCGGTGAAAGTCAGCTCGGGCTTATGCTCGCCGAAGCCGTCGCCAGGGGGCAGCGTGACTTCAACACGATCGCCGACCTTCCTTCCTTCGAGAGCGCGCTCAATTTTCTCGAACAGCGGGCCGTTGACGCCGTGCACGTAGCCGACCGGCACATCGTACTGCTCGAAAAACCCGCCGGCCTGGTCGAGGATCGTATAGGTGAGGTAAACCACCCGGTGGCGCGCGACGGTATTTTGCATGGGAACGGTATTCAATGAATCCGGATTGTCGCATACGGAATTGAGCGTCCATCGCGCAGCGCGCAGCGTTCAAGGCCGCACGATTTTTCGCTCATCATTCATCATTGCTGTCGTTTGCTGTGCCGCAGCATCAATCTCGACACTGCTTACGTGCAGGCGTAGACTGGGGCTGGATTACCTTTATTGCGATCAATGACTTAAGGAGTTTGCCATGGGCAACGGACGCGAAGTGGTGGTGGTCAGCGGGGTACGCACCGCGATCGGTGATTACGGCGGCAGCCTGAAAGACCTTGCACCTACCGAGCTCGCCGCGCAGGTAGTGCGGGAAGCCGTGAAACGCGCCAAAGTCGACCCCCAGGAAGTCGGCCACGTCGTGTTCGGCAACGTGATCCACACCGAGGCCAAGGATATGTATTTGTCGCGGGTTGCGTGCATCAAAGGCGGCCTGCCCCAAGAGACGCCAGCGCTGACGCTGAACCGCCTGTGCGGCAGCGGGTTGCAGGCGATCGTCAGCGCATCCCAGGCGATCCTGCTCGGCGACGCTGACGTTGCGGTCGCCGGCGGCGCTGAATCGATGAGCCGCGCCGCGTACACACTGCCCAACCTGCGCTGGGGCCAGCGCATGAACGACGGCGGCACGGTCGACATGATGGTCGGCGCGCTGACCGATCCGTTCGACACCGTGCACATGGCCATCACCGCCGAAAACATCGCGGAGAAATGGAAGATCACGCGCGAGCAGCAGGACGAGCTCGCGGTCGAAAGCCATCGCCGCGCGATCAACGCGATCGAAAAAGGCTACTTCAGGGAACAGATCCTGCCGGTCGAACTCAAGACGCGCAAAGGCACGACGCTGTTCGACAAGGACGAGCACCCGCGCGCCGACGCGAGCCTCGAGGGCATGGCCAAGCTGCGCGCCGTGTTCAAGAAAGACGGCTCGATCACCGCCGGCAACGCGTCCGGCATCAACGACGCCGCAGCTGCGGTTGTGCTGATGGAGAAAAGCGCCGCCGTCAAGAAAGGCCTCAAACCGATGGCGCGCCTGGTGTCGTACGCGCTCGCCGGCGTCGACCCGAAATACATGGGCATAGGTCCCGTACCGGCGTCGCGGAAGGCGCTCGAGAAAGCCGGGCTCAGAATCGAGGACATGGACGTGATCGAGGCGAATGAAGCGTTTGCCGCGCAGGCTCTCGCCGTCGCCTGCGACCTCAAGTTCGACATGAAGAAAACCAACCCGAACGGCGGCGGCATCGGACTCGGCCATCCGATCGGCGCGACCGGCTGCATCGTCACCGTCAAAGCGCTCTACGAACTGCAGCGCAGCGGTGGCCGCTATGCGCTGGTCACGATGTGCATCGGCGGCGGCCAGGGGATTGCCGCGGTTTTCGAGCGAATAACTTGATTCTGCTTGTATGAACCCGACTTGGCGGAATGGGTGGACTACCGCGTAAGGAGATGAACGATGACCGGCGAAGCGAAGCGAGAAAATTTGACGGAACAGAAGGTAACCTACACCTTGTTCAAGGACGGCAGGTTCTACATCGTAGAGAACGTGCCGGCGCGGGTTAACCCGGAAACCGGCGAGCCATTCTTCTCCCCGCAAACCGTGGAACATCTGCAACGGATTGTAGCCAGCGGGCAGCCGCCCGCGCGCGTGGTTCAAACTCCCGTGTTTGACTTCGTATAACAGGGAGCGAAAACACCGACTCTCGGCGCTGGTTGCCTTTTCCCTTCACCCTTCACCCTTCACCCTTCACTGCTTTTTTGGCGCGCCATGCCCCAATAACGAATTGATTGGATTGAAGGATGACAAGGGTCGGCGCAGAATAGGGATGTTCGACACCGTTGTTCGGCGGTCGATTTCAGGTTATACGGCATCCGCGAGGGACTATGGGCAAGCAGTTCGACAAGCGTACTGATCTCGCGCAGAAGGAGTTGCCCATCGCCCCGGGCAATAAGAGCGGCAACTTGGGGATGGTCTTGAGCATCTTGATGCTGATTACCATCCCCCCAGCGTTCGCGCAGCAAGAAGTCACTCGCCTTCAATGTGATGGCAAGTACTCAAATTATCTGACCAACTATAGAGATGTTGAGGACAGGGGAGGATATGTTGAAATTCAAAAAAGTAGTGTTAAGGTCATCTCCGTAATCGGATTTGAAGGAACGTACGCTGTCTACTCGGCAAATGAGGGTCGGGTGTGCTTTATTCACCCAGTCGACAAGCTCATTCAAGGATGCCTAAATCGGTTAACTGGCCAGCTACAACTTCATCAACAGAGCAAGAAACCACGACCGGGCGACTTTGGCGGGTTTGACCAACTCTGGGAAGGCAAATGTAGCCCTGCACGTCCCATGTTCTAGATTGCGAGGCCACGTCATGCCATTTTTGATCATCTTGCGAGCCCGCCGCACAGCACAGCGTTAATACCGCATGAATCGCGTTGGCGACACACTTCTCCATGTCGGGGCGAACGAGGAACTCATCCGCGCCTTCACATCTGGCGGCGTGGAGTTTGTCGTAGTCGGCGGATTGGCTGTGGCTTGGTACTGCTCCGATCGACAAGCGGACGACATGGACCTCCTTGTAAATCCTACGCTCGAAAATTCGGCGCGTATTTCGCGGGCGCTCGATAGTTTGCGAATGCACGGCTATTCCGATAGGTCGTTCACAAAACCTGGGCTTCAGGTGCCGCTTAAGCAAGTGCACTACGCGGAGCTTCTCACCCCGCAAAGAGACGGCCCGGCGTACGCAGAGGTCGCGAAGGACGCCGTGGACGCGAGACTGTTCAATATTCCAGTTCGCGTTGCGTCAGCTGCGGCGCTCATCCGGCTAAAGGAACAAGCCGTCGCGTCGGCTGAGACACAGAAGGACAAACACGTAATGGACATCAAGCGTTTGAAAAAAAATGCCGTATAACCCCTCGGCCAACTCGGACGCGCGCGGAAGCGCAGTGCCTTGCAAAGGTCCGGCGGCGCGCGCCGGTTGCCGGGAACGTTGAGTCTGTAGAAAAAGGTCCAGATCGTAATGTTTGATGAAGCTTACAAAAATGCGACCTCATAGGACGCTCCACAGCGCACGTAAAAATGTCCCGGGGGGGGCAAATGCATACCCAAAATAGACCGAGAAACGTGAAAACCGTAGTGCCCGGACTTTTTCTACAGACTCGTTGGGCGTCGCAAATCGGAGGGAGTCATGAATACTAAGAAATCGTCATTGATCCTCGTGGTCGCGTCATCATTGCTGGGATGCAGCCTCAAGACATACTCCAGTGGCGTACTCCCAATGGGTCCGGATACGTATTCAGTGTCCGCCGATGATCTAAACCCTTCGACGGCCAAACAGGCCGCCCTGACTCAAGCCCAGAGCCACTGCGCGACACTCGGAAAGGAGATCCTGGTAACCAACACGAGAGATAGCCGTCGCGAAGCGCGGACGATGTATGACGTTACGTTTCGCTGCCTATCCAAGGGTGACCCAGAACTCGCTCGCCCGACGTACGAAACTCCTCCTGACGTTCGTATAGAAGATCGAAGACGTTAAGAGTGACTGATTCGCGATACAGCCCACGCATATTGAAGCTCGCTATCCTTGAAGAGGTGGCGAGCTCGGCGAAGGCGCACAAAATGAATCTCGTCGGGCGCGCTTATCAACCCGGCGCCTTGGAGCATCGTCTCAAGTGTGCGTTCTCGCCTGCCGATCGCGCCCTCGCGTATCGCGCACTCGAAACGCTGCGGTCGGATGGTCTTATCTCTCCTACCCTCGATGACCTTGTAGATCCTGAATCATGGGTCCAGATCACTGAGCGCGGCAGGCTCGCGTTGCAAAGGCGGGCACTCGATGCTCTTGACGAGAAGCTCCAGGCAATTGACCCACATCTTGTCACCATTCGAGAGGGCGCATGGTCTGCGGTGACTTCAAGCGAACCAGATGCACTGCGTCAAGCCGCCCACTCAGGAAGAGAGTTGATTGATCAAGTCTTGAAACAAGCGGCGCCTGATCAGAGAGTAAAGCAGCAGAGCTGGTACTCGCCTGACAGCTCAAGCAAGTCAGGCGTCACCAGGAAACAGCGACTTCGATACATCATGCAAACATATCGCACCGACGAATCGGAATCGAATCTCCGGGTTGCGGAGAAGGCTTGTGAGTTCGTTCTCGCCATCGACCAGAAGTTGCAGGGTCTCGCTCATGGGCGGGCGCCGCCTCTGCAGTCAGATGTGCAGGACGCAATGGCAGGGGCAGAGATCGCACTACGTCGGGTGCTCGTGAGCGACAGTTGAGACGCCCGACAAGGCCATACAGGGGGCCGTCGAAAGCGGCGCTTCGCTTGCTTTCGCCGGCCCCTGATGGCCGGCGTTGATATGTGGATTGCCGCACTTCATTGGCTAGAGTTACGCCGATCTCTGAGGAAAGAGAATGAATAGACAAGAAGAGAAAGAGGAAGCAGACGGCGCATTTTCTACAGAGAGCTACGAAGCAGCAGTCGAGCCACTCAAGGCTCTTGCCCTGCAAGGAAATGCATACGCTCAACTATACCTTGGGCATATGTTCAGCCAGGGCAAGGGCGTAGAGCAAGACAACAAGGAGGCCTTGACTTGGTACATGATGGCAGATACGCAAGGCGGCCTCGCAGACGCCCAGTATCGACTAGGCGTCATATGCGAAGTAGGTGAGATGGGTGTTAGTCAAAACTTTCAGGTTGCAGCGAAATGGTATCGTCATGCAGCAGAGCAGGGTTTTGCGTTGGCCCAATTTAAACTCGGGGACCTGCATGATTTTGGACGCGGCTTTCCTCAAGATTATGAAGAAGCTGTGAGATGGTACCGATTGGCTGCGGAACAAGGTCTTGCTTTGGCTCAATTCAACCTTGGGTGCATGTACGAGGAAGGAAAAGGTGTATCACAAAATCTACAAGAAGCCGTGAAATGGCATCGACTGGCTGCCGAACAAGGCCACGCATCAGCACAGTTCATGCTTGGGGTTAAGTATAGATTTGGGGCAGGCGTACTCCAAGACTACGTGCAAGCACATATCTGGGCAAATCTTGCTGCTGCCAATCAGAACGCTAATAGTGAGGGTCAGAATACTGCTATCGAATTGCGTGACGCGGTGGCGTGTGAAATGACTCCTGATCAGATTGCTGAAGCGCAGAAACTCGCCAGAGAATATTCTGCTCAATATTTAGACGAATAGAAGAACAAATGTTTCGATGCAAAATGAAAACCATCGTAACACTCATTTCTAACATGGCGGTTGAGAGGGACCGCCCAAAAGCTTCGCTTTTGGGTTATAGCCCCGCGCTCATCGTCCATTTCAAGAACGCACCACTTGTCTGTGCCCTTGCATTTCGGACATCCATAAAAACGCATCCTCAGCATCTCACCAATCAATGATTTCATTGCTTCATAGGAAATAGCCATGTCGAAACCTCCAAAATGTCTGAACTGTCAAAAAGAACTCCATAGCCGTGATGGCATAGAAGGCAACGGCCATCCTTACTTTGTTACGTGCCGCCTTTGTGGGGCACAACATGAAATTCAACAAATCAGCCATAGCACAAGAGACCCTGTTGATTTTCAAGTTGTTGGTTTGCTTAAACATGGTTCCTAACTATCGGTCGCACCGGCCCGCCCACAAGCGGGCGCCCGGTGAACCGAGGCGTTGAGCATGATCGAGAACAAAAATGGAACCTCGCATTAGTCTCATTACACTCGGCGTTACTGACCTCAAGAGAGCCACTCGTTTCTACGAAGAGTGCCTGCGTCTGTCCAGGCTCAAGACGCCGCCTTCAGTTACTTTCTTCGAACTCGGAAAAACATGGCTGGCTCTTTGGCCGCGCGCGTGCTTGTCGCTGTCGTGCTTTTTGTGGCCAATGAATCATGAGTGAAACAAGCGACATCACGCGGTGGTCCGCTGCCCAAGAAGGTCCGTTCTTCGAGCGGAAATCCGCATTCGACCGTTCCTCCAGCCGCACGAGACAACGCAAGGCGGCGGATATCGCCCGCGACATCGCCGAAACGCTGACGGCGATGGCCAATGCGGACGGCGGCGAGCTGGTGGTCGGCATGGAGAATGATGGCGCGGCGACCGGCGTGCCCCATGCTGAAGATAAGATCCGTCTGCTGCTCGCCGCACCGAAGGATCGCAACTACGTCAGTCCGCCGTTGCCCTGTGTTGCGCGTGAGTTATCCGATCCGAACGGAAAGCGACTTCTTCATTTCCAGGTTGATTGGAGCCCGTCGGTTCACCTGCTCGCCGACAGCCGGTGTCTCCTCCGTGTGGGCGACAGCAATCAGCCGTTTGACAAAGACAAGATCAAGGCCCTGAAAGAGGCCAAGCACCAGGGCCTTTTCGAGCGGACGTTTCCCCCTGGCGCGCGAATCGAGGACCTGAATGACGCGCTGTTAGTCGCTTTCGCCGCCAGGGTTGCGCCGGGCACACCGCCGCGCGACGCGCTTGGCCGTCTCCGATTGGTGGAGGGACGCAATGGTCATGTCGTGCCCACGCTTGCCGCTCTCCTGTTGTTTGGGAACGATCCTGCGCGCTGGCACGATCGCTGCGGGATTGACTTCGTGCGATGGGAGGGCACCAAACGGAAATCCGGCGCGGAACTGAATATCGCCAAGCGGTTCCGGGTCGAGGCACCGCTCGCCGTGCTGCTCGAAAGGGCGTTCGAGGCCATCCGGCCTTTCATCCGCGAGCGCCAGCAACTGCACGACCTCTTCTTCATCGAAAAACTCGAGTATCCGACGTTTGCGTGGCAGGAAGCCATCGTCAACGCTGTCGCCCACCGGGACTACAGCATCCGCGGATTGGGCGTCGAAGTCTGGATGTTCGACGACCGTATGGAGATTCGCAGTCCGGGCATGCCGCCCTCGCCCGTGACGCTGGATGCGTTGGCCCAGCGCAAGCACATGCACTGCTCGCGGAACCCGCTGATCGTCCGGGTGCTGACCACCATGGGCTACATGCGTGAACTGGGCGAAGGCGTGCCGCGCATGTTCGACGAAATGGAGCGCGCCGGTTACTACCCGCCGCGGTTTGCGGCCATCGGCGGCGCGGTCGTCCAGGTGACCCTGCGCAACGAGCCCATCTATGACCGCTCCACACTGGAATGGCTTCTGAAGTTCAAGGAGGTCGAACTGTCTGGAGACCAAAAGCGCGTGCTGGCCTATGCACACGCCCATGGCGACCGGTTTACGAGCCGGGATTTTCAGAAGGTGATTGGAACTGATATCTATGGTGCTTCCAACGCCATCAAGGACATGATGCGCAAGGGGGTTGTCCGCTCCACCGAGAAGGGCAGTCGGGTGTACGAGGTGCGGGAGCCGCTGAAAGCACAGCCCGACATGCCGGGTGAATTGGTCCAACTTTTACCGACCTTGCAAAAGAAGGGAAGGCTGACGAATGCCGATGTCCGCCGCGTTTTAGGGGTTGCGCGCAACACGGCGGCCCGGCTTCTCGGCGAACTCGCGGCGGCGTCCTGGCTTGTCCATTCCGGCAAGCGAGGAGCCGGCGCTTTCTCGACTCCTGGTGCTCGCCTATTGCACCAGCCTCCAACTATGCCGAACACGGGTGAGGCTGGTGCAATGGATTCCGAGAATGGTGCAATGAAGCCATGAAAACCATCAAGGACATGCCGGAGCACAGCCGCCCCCGCGAAAAACTGCGGGAGAAGCCTGGGCAATGTGATCGTGACGCGGAAAGGGCACTACAGTTTTCAGGAAACCGGTTTGATTCGATGAAGAGAACGCAGCGAATGCAGAGCCAATAAGACCGCCCAACAAGGCGCTGCATCGGACGGCAATGTCTCTGCGCTCCATTGCCGCCTGTGAGCTTGACCGTTGGGCATGATCGAGAAGAAAAATGGAACCTCGCATCAGTCTCATTACACTCGGCGTTGCTGACCTAGAGAGGGCCACTCGTTTCTACGAAGAGTGCCTGCGTCTGCCCAGGCTCAAGACGCCGCCTTCCGTTACTTTCTTCGAACTCGGAAAAACATGGCTGGCTCTTTGGCCGCGCGAAAGCCTGGCTGCCGATGCCGGGTTATCTTCTCAAGGCTCTGGGTTCCCCGGCTTTTCCCTTGCCCACAATGTGCGCTCTCCGGCCGAGGTGGACGCTTTGCTGGCGCACGTCGCTGCTTTTGGCGCCAAAGTTGTGAGGCCGGCGCACCCGACAGACTGGGGCGGTTACTCCGGTTACTTCACAGACCTTGATGGATTTCTCTGGGAAGTCGCCCATAACCCGGATTTCCCTCATGTGTAGTATCAAAAACCCGGCCTGAAAATTTCTTAGAGCGCCTATCAAAATAACGTTTTCCTGCCCCCTCACCCTGCCCTCTCCCCCGTGATCGGGGGAGAGGGGAATTTATTCACTCGCCGCAACCGGGCAAGCTCGGCAAGACCAAAATGAGTAAACGCAAGCCCGCTTAACACCGGAACCAGCAGGTTGAGCAACGGCACGTAGTAGAGCAGCGCCAGCAGCGCGCCGAGCGCATACATTCGTCCCCGGCTTGATTTCACAATTGCGCGATATTCCTCGGCGCTGGCGTGATCCGACAACGCGTCGTAACGGAACAGGCGTTGGTTGAGATACGCCGACAGCACGACCGGCAGCACCGGCGCGAGGAAGCCGGTGAACCACAGCGGCAACGTCACCACCCACAGCGCGGCGAACACCAGCACCGCGGCCGTCGCGTTGGCGACACTTCCCGCGACGGTGCCGCCACGGCGCTTCTCGAGCGCCGGATAATCGCGCGACGCAATATGGCTGACTATCAGCGGCATTTCGATCACCGCCGCGATCAGTAGCGCGGTGATCAGAATCAGCGGCACCAGCAGCAACCATTGCAACGCCCATACCGAGTAACGCACGACGCCGGTAAAACCGTGCTGCTGCAACCAGCCGACGGCATCCGATGCCGAGAGCATGGCGCTCAGCCACTGCGACCAGTTGTCCCAGTAGACCCACGCGAGACCGAGCCACACCGCGAGCGCAACGAGCATCGGCCAGATCGTCAGCGCCAGCATGCGCGGATGCAGCATGCTGCGAAACGCGCGGCCAAACGCCTGTAATACGTCGTTCATAGGATTCAGGATTGAGGTTTAAGGCATTCTAGCGTGGAGACAGGCTCGGGGCACCACAACCCGGCGCGCTGAAGCCGCGCC
Organism: Betaproteobacteria bacterium; assembly: GCA_016192835.1. GTDB lineage: Bacteria > Pseudomonadota > Gammaproteobacteria > Burkholderiales > SG8-41 > PALSA-1004. The sequence goes on along the minus strand of JACPTJ010000148.1, from coordinate 8,887 downwards.
CTACGTGGAGTTGGGCACGCGTCCTGAAAGTCAGTAAAATCGTGTCGGTTGGCGAATCGCCGACGCGACTGCATACGACACAATGCCGACTCTCACCCAATCACCGGCCTGGCAGGCGCTCGAAGCGCACCAGCGAACGATGGCTGGCACCGCCATTGCGCAGTTGTTCGCCGCCGATCCGCAACGCTGCGGAAACTTCTCGCTTCGGCTCGGCGAGCTGCTGCTCGATTATTCAAAAAACCTGGTCACCGCCGAGACCGTCAGGCTGCTCGTTGCGCTCGCGCGCGAGCGCGATGTGGAAAGCCAGACGCAGCGCATGTTCAACGGCGAAACCATCAATACGAGCGAGAATCGCGCCGTGCTGCATACCGCGCTGCGCGGCGCGCGGCCGGTGACGGTAGACGGCGCCGACGTAATGCCGCAGATCCGGGCCACGCTCGGGCGTATGCGAGAATTCAGCGATGCCGTGCGCACCGGCGGGATCACGGGCCACGGCGGCAGACAATTCACCGATATCATCAATATCGGCATCGGTGGCTCGCACCTGGGTCCAGCGCTCGCAACGCATGCCCTCGCGCCCTACGCAAGCCCCCGGCTGCGCGTGCATTTCGTATCGAACGTCGATGGCGCTGCGTTACACCGCACGCTGGCCTGCCTCGATGCCGCGGCAACACTCGTGATCGTCGTATCCAAGACTTTTACCACGCAGGAGACGCTGCTCAATGCGCGCTCGGTGCGCGCCTGGCTGACCGAGTCACTGGGCAGCGACGCGGTCATAGGCGCCCATTTGGCGGCGGTAACGGCAAATACGCAGCTCGCGCGGGACTTTGGCCTCACAGAGTCGCGCATATTTCCGTTCTGGGACTGGGTCGGCGGCCGTTATTCGCTGTGGTCGGCGGTCGGACTGCCGCTGGCGCTTGCGGTCGGCGCGGATAACTTCGAGCAGTTACTGAGTGGCGCGCGGACAATGGACGAGCATTTTCGCGCTGCGCCGCTCGAGCGCAACATGCCGGTAATTCTCGCTCTGCTCGGCGTCTGGTACAACGATTTTTTCGGCGCCGCCTCGCACGCGATCCTGCCGTACGACGAATCGCTCGCACTGCTGCCGGCCTACCTGCAGCAGCTCGATATGGAATCCAGCGGCAAGCGTGTCACTCGCGACGGCGAGCCGGTTGACTACGATACCGGCGCCGTAATCTGGGGGGCGGCGGGAACCGATGCCCAGCACTCGTTCTTTCAACTGCTGCACCAGGGCACGCGGCTGATACCGGCCGATTTCATCGCGGCATGCCAACCGCATCACGCGCTGGGCCGGCACCACGAGGTTCTGATGGCCAATTTTTTCGCGCAGACCGCGGCGCTGATGAACGGTGCGCCCGCAGCGGGTAGCGCGCACAACGCATTTCCGGGCAACCGGCCGACCAACTCGATCCTGGTCGAAAAACTGACGCCGCACGCGCTGGGACTGCTGCTCGCGCTCTACGAGCACAAGGTATTCGTGCAGAACACGATCTGGGGCGTCAATGCCTTCGATCAGCCCGGCGTCGAACTCGGCAAGCGGCTGGCTAACCGCATCCTGCCTGAACTTGCCGGCGGCGATCCGGTCTCAGCTTACGACGCCTCGACCAACGGCCTGATCAATTTCTACAAGACCCACCGCTGAGCTAAGAGTGCCTAACATAATGAAACACGTGTGCGTTGCGGTCCAGAATTGGTGCTGGCGAGGCGCTCGATGCAGCCAATATCCAGAATATTGGCAAGTCGAGCAACGATGCTAGCGCCGATTCTGGCCGCAACCCCGAACAAATATAGAACCAACCACTTACGAATTATGGGGCTGGCACGAGCTTTGGCCCATGGCATTGTCGAAAGTCCCTTGCTTAGAATGACTAAGCAGCGGGCCTTTCTTCGCGCCCTGAGCCAAAATCGTGACAGCGCAGCACGCGTTTCATTATGTTAGGCACTCTAGGGAGCGATCCATGCACGAAGAAACCTTCAACATGAGCATCCGCAAGTTCCTCAAAACCGTCGGCGTGCGTTCGCAAACCGAAATCGAGCGCGCGGTCGCCAAGGCGATTGCCGACGGCAAGCTCAAAGGCAACGAAGCATTTGCCGCGAAAATGCAGCTCACCATCGACAGGATCGGGCTCACGCTCACGCTGGATGGCGAAATCAAGCTCGAATGAATAAAACGGTGATTCGTGATTGGTGATTGGTGATTGGTGGATCGAACAACGAATAACGAACAACGATCAACGAGCCACGAATCACCGCTTGTTGGCGCCGTCCGCCGCCGGCATCCGCAACACCAGCTCCCCTCCCCGCTGGGTAAATTCGAGCCGGTTGAGGAAATTCATGCCGAGCAGCACGGTGCCGGCATCCATGCCATCGGTGACGAGCGCGCCCACGTCGCGCATCGCGATCGGACCGAGCCGCACGCTGTCGAGCCGGGTCTGATAACCGACCGATGTGCCATTGGCAGTCTGCAGCGTAACCGCAGCGCCCTGCTTCAGCCCGAGCTCGCGCGCGAGCCTCGCCGGCAGCGCGACCCAGGTCGCGCCGGTATCGAGCAGGAACGTGACGCGCCGGCCGTTGATTTCGCCGTCAGCGACGTAATGACCGGCGCGGTTGCGCTGCAACGTGAGTTCGCCCTGCTGCTGGCTCAACACGCGCGCGGTGTTGGGATTGCTTTGATTGGCTTCCCAGCTGCCAAAGAACCAATAGAGCCCGGCCATGATCAGCACCCAGGCGATGGCGAGCATCGTCATGCCGCTGCGGCGATTCGGGTTGGAGTCGCCTTCCATTACAGCTTGAGAAAATGCTCGCGGTAGTACGTGAGTTCCTCGATCGACTCATGGATGTCGGCGAGCGCCTCGTGCTTACCGTGCTTGGTGAAGCCGGCTGCGAGCTCCGGCTTCCAGCGCTTCATCAGCTCTTTCAGCGTGCTCACGTCGAGGTTGCGGTAATGAAAGTACGCTTCGAGCCGCAGCAGATACCGCGCCATGAAGCGGCGGTCCTGATGCACCGAGTTGCCGCACATCGGGGATACGCCCGGCGGAACAAACAGCTGCAGGAATTCGACCATGCGGTTATCGACGTCCGCTTCCGACAGCGGCGACGCCTTGACGCGCTCGATCAGCCCCGACTTGGCATGCGCCGCCTTGTTCCAGGAATCCATCGCGTCGAGCACGGCGTCGTCCTGGTGGAGAACCAGCACCGGGGCTTCGGCGACAATGTTGAGATGCGTATCGGTAACCACGATCGCCACCTCCAGCACCTTGTCGGTGTCCGAGTTGAGCCCGCTCATCTCCATGTCAACCCAGATGAGGTTATTGGGGTCGGCGGCCACGATTCTCTCTGAACAAAAACGTGGCATATTTTGTCATATAACCGCTTCATAGGATAATCTTCGCTTCATGCAGACCTTTACCGTGATATTCCTGACTGCGCTCGCACTGGCCACCGCGACGAAGCTATGGCTCGGCGTGCGCCACCTCAGGCACGTTCGGCGCCACCGCGACCGTGTGCCCGCCGAGTTCGAGAGCGAGGTCGGCCTCGATGCGCACCACAGGGCCGCCGACTACAGTTGCGCCAAAACGCGGCTGGCATTGATCAGCACCGGGTTCGAGTGCGCCGTGATCCTGATACTGACGTTCGGCGGCGGATTGCAACTGCTGCACGACGTCACGGCGCTCTGGTTTGCGCCGGGAGTCGCGCGCGGCGTGGCGCTGATCGTGCTGCTCGCAGCGGTGATGGCAGTAATCGACCTTCCGTTTGGCTGGTATCGCGCGTTCGGCATCGAACAGCGTTTCGGCTTCAACAAGATGACGCCGGCGCTGTTCATCGCCGATGCCTTGAAACATGCCGCGCTTGCTGCCGCGCTCGGCATTCCGCTCATCGCGTGCATCCTGTGGGTGATGGAAAAAACCGGCGGCGCGTGGTGGCTTTATGCATGGCTGATCTGGGTCGCATTCAACCTGCTCATCCTCGCCGTTTATCCGACCTGGATCGCGCCGCTGTTCAACAAGTTCATGCCGCTCGACGATCCGCAACTGAAGGAACGCATCGAACGGCTGCTGCAAAAATGCGGCTTCCGGGTGCAGGGGCTGATGGTGATGGACGGCTCGCGCCGCTCGAGCCACGGTAACGCCTATTTCACGGGCTTCGGCAAAACCAAGCGCATCGTGTTCTTCGACACGCTCCTCGCGCGGCTTGCGCCCCCGGAAATCGAGGCGGTGCTCGCGCACGAGCTCGGCCATTTCAAGCTGAAGCATGTGGCAAAGCGCATGGCGTGGATCTTCGGGGCGAGCCTCGCCTTTCTGTGGCTGCTGGCGCAACTCATGAGCCAGCACTGGTTCTACAGCGGGCTCAACGTGCAGTTACCGTCGACCGCGATGGCGCTGATCCTGTTTTTCATCGTCGTGCCGCAATTCATTTTTCTGCTGCAGCCGGTGACGAGCTTTTATTCGCGCAAGCATGAATTTGAAGCCGATAACTATGCGGCGCAGCACGCATCGCGCGTCGACCTGATTTCGGCGCTGGTCAAGCTCTACAAGGACAACGCCGCGACGCTGACGCCGGATCCGCTGCACTCGGCGTTCTACGATACTCACCCGCCGGCGACGCTGCGCATCGCCCGGCTGAAACCCATCACCAGTCACGAATTACCAATCACGAATCACCAATCACGAATCACTGGACACTTATGACCGCACCGGATCTCGCGCACCAGAAATGCAAACCGTGTGAAGGCGGCGTGTCGCCGCTCGGACCGCAGGAAATCACCCGCCTCCTGCAGCAACTCGACGGCTGGGAGTACCGCGACGGCGTGATCACCAAGACCTACGAATTCAAGAACCATTACCAGACCATGGCATTCGTCAACGGCGCGGCCTGGATCTCGCACCGCGAGGACCACCACCCCGACATGACGGTCGGCTACAGCAGGTGCCGCGTCGACTATTCCACTCACGCCATCGGCGGCCTGTCGGAGAACGATTTCATCTGCGCCGCCAAGCTCGACGCGCTGTTCAGCCTTTGAGCGGCCGCGCGCACAAGAGCACCGCCCCGACCCGCTCCGGCACCATCGTCGCGAGCTTCGGCCGTCAAACCCTGGTCGAGCTTGCCGACGGCACGACCGTCGCCTGCGTCAGGCGCGGCAAGCGCGGTGAACTTGCCTGCGGCGACCGTGTCGCGATCGCCGCCACCGCGCAGGGCCAGGGCGTGATCGAAGCGCTCGAGCCGCGGGCGTCGCTGTTCTACCGCTCCGACATTCAGCGCGAGAAGCTGATCGCCGCCAACGTCACGCAAATCGTGATCGTGCTCGCGACGGCGCCGGCATTCCATCCGGAGTTGCTCGACCGCTGCTTGGCGGCCGCCGAGCACGAGAAGATACGCGCGCTGATCGCGCTCAACAAAATGGACCTGGCCGCGAGTCCGGCGGCATTGCAATCGCTCGAGCCCTACCGCGCGCTCGGCTACGACGTGTTGCCGCTCGCCGCGAAAATCGACATCGCACCGCTGCGCGCGCAGCTCGCCGGCCACGTGAGCGTGCTGGTCGGGCAATCGGGAATGGGAAAATCGACCATCATCAACCGCCTGCTGCCGGATGCCGCAGCGCGCGTCGGCGAGTTATCGGCGGCACTCGCCAGCGGGCGCCACACCACGACGCACGCGCGGCTCTACCACCTCGATGCGTCGAGCCACATCATCGACTCGCCGGGCCTGCAGGAATTCGGGCTCCATCATGTCTTGCCGCAGGACCTCGAGCACGCGTTTGTCGAGTTCAGACCGCATCTTGGCCACTGCAAATTCAACGATTGCAGGCACCTGAGCGAACCGGGGTGCGCGATCACGGCCGCAATGCAGGGCGGCGCAATCCATCCTCAGCGCGTCGCATCCTACCGCAGACTGGTTACCCAGCTCATGCGCAAGCCAAAACGCTACGCTTGACCATTAAAACGATCTCGCGATCGTTCCCAGCAGAATCAAGAACATCCACAGCACCAGCGCGCGCCAGATCAATCCCACCGCCACCTGCATGTAATCGACGTCGACCTCGTCGCCGCCGAGCTCGCCGAGCTGCGGCCGGTATTCAATGCCACCGTGCTGGTGCAATACGCCTCCGAGCTTGACGCCGAGCGCGCCGGCCGCCGCGGCAAGCACGATGCCCTGGCCGCGCACGCGCCAGCTCTTTGCCTGCTCGCGCCAGCATTCGACGGCACCCGTGAAGTCGCCCACTACCGCAAAGCCGAGCGCGGTAAGACGCACCGGCAGCCAATCGATCACCTCGAATGCGCGGGCCGCGAATGCTCCAAATGCCGCCGTTTCGGCGTCGCGCGCCGCGCCCCAGCGGTCGTTGAGCAGCGCCGCGAGGCGGTAGGCGATCGCTCCCGCCGGACCCAGCAACACGAACCATGCCATGACGCCGAATACATGGCGGTGCGAGCGCATCAGCCCGAGCTCGATTGCGACGCGCGCCGCTTCGCCGGAAGTGAGCTCATGTGCCGGTTCGCCGCGCCACAGGCTCAACACCTCGCGCGCACGCGCCAGATCATTGCCGCGCAGCGCTGTCGCGACATCGGTATAGAAATGGCTGAACTGGCGGAAGCCGAGCGCAAGATAAAGCACCGCGATATTCCACGCGAGCGCCAGCACGCCGCTGACACGGTGCAACAGCCAGTAGGCAATCAGCGTGGCCAGCGCCACCGGCACCACCGCGAGCAGCCACGAGATCACGCCGTGGCGGTACTGTCCGGCATTGAAGTTCTGCGCGATGGTGTTGACGTAGCGCGCAAAAACGCCGTAGAGACGATTGCCGCTGCGCAACGGCCGCCATTGCTCCAGCAGCAGCGCTGCGACCAACGAAATAAATGTCATAGACGGGTAATCGCCGCGCCGTCACGGGAAGACCGGGAGCCCATGCGATCGATCGTAACGCCACGCGTCCGCTTCAGGCCCGGCGTGCGGGCTGGCCCGCGTCGTAGCGGATCGCCACGATCTCGACTTCGGCCGGACCGGCCGGACGCTGACACATCACCGTGTCACCGACCTTCGCGCCTATCATCGCCTTGGCGAGCGGTGAAGCCCAGCTGATAAGGCCTGATGCGACATCCGCTTCGTCATCGCCGACGAGATGAAAAGTGTGCTGCCTGGCGCCCTCCTCCCGGATCGTCACTGTCGCGCCGAAACGCACCTCGTCCTGCGGCTGGCCCGCCGGATCCACCATCTTCGCGCGTTCGAGCTGAGCTTTGTAATAGCGGATGTCACGCTTGACCTCGAGCAGCTTCTGCTTGGCCATCGCCTCGTCTTCGGCCGCGAGCCGCTCGCGGCTCTCCTGCAATTCCCTGAGCCGCGCCTGCAGCAACTCAAGTCCTCGCGGCGTCACGTAATTCGGGTGATCGCTGAGCGGCCGCTCCGGCAGTTCGCCGGCGGACAAATCGTCGTCACCTTCCTTGACAAAAGCTCGGCTCATGATCGGTTCGCCTTGGTTGATTTCATGCGGTCGATGGCCGAACTATATGTCAGCTTGCGTTTTCACTCAATCGCCGCCACTACAGCCAGCACGCCTCAAAGCCGAGGAACCGCATCAGGTCGTCGCGCCGCTGCATCGTGTCGTCATAGCCCAGCTTGATCAGCGCGCGGCAGAATTCCTTCTCGAACAGCAGGTAGCTCACCAGGTTGGAGCCGCTTTTCTTCAGCGCGCCGAGGGTAAACAGCAGCGCGCGGATGGTGCGCGGCAGCGTGTGCGTGTGGTCGAGCGCGATTTCGGCGAGGGACACGCTTGGCGAGAGCACCCGGAAATCGGCCTGATGCAGCGGCATGTTGTTCTTTTCCAGCAGCTCGCGCGGGATGATGCTCAAGGTGCGGTTGATCCGCTGCAGCCGCTCGAGGTCGACCTCGAGACTGTCGAGGAAGATGCTGTTCAGGCAATGGCCGGCGATCTGCGCGAGCGACGGAACGGTGTCGGCGCTGACGCGCTCCTGCTGCGCCTCGAGCTGGCGCCCGACGCCGATCACGAACAGGCGGCCGGCGCCGAGATGCAGGGCGGGGCTGACCGGCGCGATCTGGCGCATCGAGCCGTCACCGAAATACTCGCGGTTGATGCGTACCGGCGGAAAGATGAACGGCAACGCCGAGGAAGCGAGCAAATGCTCGGGCCCGATTTTCGCCAGGATACCGATGCGGCGTGCGCGCTGCCACGGCTCAAGATCGGGCGCACTCTGATAGAACGTGACCGACTGCCCCGAGGTGTAGCCCGAGCAGGTGATGCTGAAGGCATCGAGAGCGCCGCTGTCGATCGAGCGCTGGATCCCGCCGAAATCAAGCCGCGTGCCGATCAGACGCGCAAGCGGCGAGTTGTCAAGCAGCGAAATCGGGGTTTGGCGGCCGAGGCCGCCAGTCAGCAATGCCACGACCCAGGCACCGCTGTTGCGCAACACCCCGGCCGGGTCGGCGCGATAGACGTGGTGGACATGAAAATTCTTCCACACCGTCATCAGCAGGCGCACGCCCTGCCGGAAATTCCCGGCGTTGGCGGCAAGCACCGTCGCATTGACGGCGCCGGCGGAAGTCCCGCAGATGATCGAAAACGGGCTCGGCGAATCGGCGGGCAGCATTTCGGAAATCGCGCGCAGCACGCCGACCTGATACGCGGCGCGCGCGCCTCCTCCGGTCATGACCAAGCCGATCCTGGGTTGTGTCGGACGCCCGCCGCTGTCCATGTTCGCCCCGCCGCCGCTGGTACATCCAGCGCAGTCAGTTTGCCATATTGTTGCGGTGACTTCTAATGTTATGACTGCTCAACGCGCGGGCCGTGCAGCTGCCAATACAGACTGAAGAGCACGCCCGCGGTCGCGCCCCAGATATAGCGGCCCTGGTAGGGAAT
>JACPTJ010000136.1 GCA_016192835.1 Betaproteobacteria bacterium | reverse complement strand
TGGTGACGCTCCAGATGTCGGAGGCGACGCCGAAATCCTTTTCCAGCATTGCGGCGCCGGCGATCACCTCGCGCAGGATGGTGCCGCTGCCGAGGAGCTGCGCTTTCGGCGCGTTTTTCTTCGTCTTGCCCTCGCGCAGCAAGTACATTCCCTTCAGTATGCCTTTCTCCACGCCCTCCGGCATCGCCGGATGCTCGTAGTTCTCGTTCATCACGGTGATGTAGTAATAGATGTCTTCCTGCTCCTGGTACATACGGCGCAGGCCGTCCTGGATGATCACCGCGAGTTCATAGGCGAAGGTCGGGTCGTACGAGACGCAGTTCGGAATAGTCGAAGCCAGAATATGGCTGTGGCCGTCCTCGTGCTGCAATCCTTCGCCGTTGAGCGTGGTGCGGCCCGCCGTGCCGCCGAGCAGGAAGCCGCGCGAGCGCATGTCGCCGGCAGCCCATGCCAGGTCGCCCACGCGCTGGAAGCCGAACATCGAGTAAAAGATGTAAAACGGAATCATCGGAATGCCGTGCGTGCTGTACGATGTAGCCGCCGCTATCCAAGATGACATCGCGCCGGCCTCGGTGATGCCCTCCTGCAGGATCTGGCCGGTCTTGTCTTCCTTGTAGAACATCAGCTGATCCGCATCCTGCGGCGTGTAGAGCTGGCCGATGTGCGAATAGATGGCGAGCTGGCGGAACATGCCTTCCATGCCGAAGGTACGCGACTCGTCCGGCACGATCGGCACGACCAATTTGCCGATCTTCTTGTCGCGCACCAGCGTCGTGAGAATGCGCACGAATGCCATGGTGGTGGACATCTCGCGTCCCTCGCCCGTCGCCTTGAGCAGCGATTCGAACGCCGAGAGCGGCGGAACCTCGAGCGGCGCCGCTTTGCGCCGCCGCGCCGGCAGATCGCCGCCGAGCGCCGTGCGCCGCTCGCGCATGTAGTTGAGCTCGGGCGAGCCCTCCTCGAACCTGACGTAGGGGACTTCGTCGAGTTGCCCGTCGGGCACCGGAATCCCGAAACGGTCGCGGAACGCCTTGACCGAAGAGGTCCCCATTTTCTTTTGCTGATGGGTGATGTTCTGCGACTCGCCTCCCTGTCCCATGCCATAGCCCTTGATCGTCTTGGCTAGAATCACCGTCGGTTGCCCGGTATGCTTCATGGCCGCCGCGTAGGCGGCGTAGACTTTGTGGGGATCGTGGCCGCCGCGGTTAAGCCGCCAGATGTCGTCATCCGACATCGTCGCGACCATCTCCAGCAGTTCGGGATACTTGCCGAAGAAGTGCTTGCGCACGTAGGCCCCGTCCTTGGATTTGAAGGTCTGGTATTCGCCGTCGACGCATTCTTCCATGCGCTTGAGCAGCAGCCCGTTGGTGTCGCGCGTGAACAGCGGATCCCAGTAGCCGCCCCAGATTACCTTGATCACGTTCCAGCCCGCGCCGCGGAAGTCGGCTTCCAGTTCCTGGATGATCTTGCCGTTGCCGCGCACCGGGCCGTCGAGCCGCTGCAGATTGCAGTTGATCACGAAAATCAGGTTATCGAGCTGCTCGCGCCCGGCAAGCGAAATCGCGCCGAGCGATTCAGGCTCGTCCATTTCGCCGTCGCCCATAAACGCCCACACCTTGCGTCCCTCCGCCTCGCGCAGACCGCGGTCCCTCAGGTAGCGCATGAAGCGCGCCTGGTAGATCGCCATCAACGGCCCCAGCCCCATCGACACCGTCGGGAACTGCCAGAAATCCGGCATCAGCCATGGGTGCGGGTACGACGACAAGCCCTTGCCGTCGACCTCCTGGCGGAAGTTGTCCATCTGCTCCTCGGTGAACCGTCCCAGCATGAACGCGCGGGCGTAGATACCGGGCGCGGAATGGCCCTGCGGGTAGATCAGGTCGCCGCCGAAGTCCTCGCTCGTGGCGCGCCAGAAGTGGTTGTAGCCGACGTCATACAGCGTCGCAGCGGAGGCAAAGCTCGCGATATGCCCGCCGACGTTGGTGTGTTTGTTGGCGCGCAGCACCATGGCGAGCGCGTTCCAGCGCACGTAAGCACGGATGCGGTTTTCGAGCTCGTGGTTACCCGGCGAACGCTCCTCCTGCGCCGTCGGAATGGTGTTGACGTAAGCGGTATTGAGCGAGAACGGAAAATAGGCGCCGCTGCGGCGCGCCTTTTCCACCAGTTGTTCGAGCAGAAAGTGGGCGCGTTGCGGACCTTCGTGCTTCAGGACACCGTCGAGCGCCTCCAGCCATTCCTGTGTTTCCTGGGGGTCAATGTCAGGAACGATGTCCTTCATGTCGATAGCATCACCTTCGTAGGGTTGTCGTGTCCGCTGGGTCGGACGCACTGCCGTTGGCAGCCGGCACTTTTGGCGCCAGGCGCTTGCGAACCGATTATAACATCGGCGCCGCGCCTACCGCGGCACGCGCCCCATGTTGTGCCGCACCAAAACCAGGCATCGGCGTGCGATTCTACGCCTCACGCGTCTCGTTCACTTTGGCGCCATGCGGATCGCGCCATCGAGACGGATTACTTCGGCGTTCAGCATCGGGTTCTCGATGATGAACGCCGCAAGCCGCGCGTATTCCCGGGGCTGTCCAAGGCGCGACGGAAACGGTACCTGCGCGCCGAGCGAGGCGCGGATTTCTTCGCTCATGCCCTGCAGCATCGGCGTATCAAAAATGCCGGGCGCAATGGTCATGACGCGGATTCCGAACCTGGCAAGCTCGCGGGCAACCGGCAGCGCCATCGCGACGATGCCGCCCTTGGACGCGCTGTACGCGGCCTGACCGATCTGCCCTTCGAACGCGGCGACCGATGCCGTGTTGATGATCACGCCACGCTCGCCGTCTGCGGTTGGCGGGTTGCCGGTCATCGCGTTTGCCGCAAGCCGCAACGCATTGAAGCTGCCGATCAGATTGACGCCAATGACGCGGCTGAAAGTCTCGAGCCGGTGCGGGCCATCCCGGCCCAGCACGCGCTCGCCCGTCGCGACGCCAGCGCAGTTGATCAGCCCGTGCAGCGCGCCGAATGTTTTTACCGCGGCATCGACCGCCTGCTGCACTTGCACCTCATCGGTGACATCGGCAATCACGAAACGCGCGTTGGCGCCCAGTCTGGCGGCAAACTTCTCGCCGGCCTGCCGGTTAAGGTCGGCAATCACTACCTTGCCGCCGGCGGCAACCAGGTGCCGTGCGGTCGCCGCCCCGAGCCCCGACGCGCCGCCGGGAATCAGGAATACGCTGTCTTTGATTTGCATGATTGCGCCACAATCAGTGTGCTGCGCCAGGGACCTGGCGCTATTGCGTTTTCCGCTGCGGCTCGTCCAGCCGCAGCTTCACGTACGACCCGGGCGCGTCTTCGAGCGCTTTCAGCGTGCCCTGTCCCGGCTCGCGCGCCGCGATCTGGGGGCCCGCATGGGCTTTGACCCACTGCGCCCAGTCATTCCACCACGAGCCCGGGTGTTGCGTTGCGCCCGCGAGCCACTCATCCGGGGTATCTTCAAGCGTGCCGCGGGTCCAGTAGCCGTATTTGTCAGCGCTGGGCGGATTGATGATGCCAGCGATATGGCCCGAGCCGCCGAGCACGAAGCGCACTTTGCCCGGGAAGAGCTGTGCGCCCGCGTACGTCGACTTCCACGGCGCGATGTGGTCTTCGATGGTGGCCACGGCATAAAGCGGGACTGCCACTTTCGAGAGATCGATCGGCACGCCGTTCAACGTGATTCCACCCGGCTGGCGCAGCAGGTTCTCGAGGTACATGTTGCGCAGATAATAGGCATGCATCGCCGCGGGCATGCGCGTCGAGTCCGAGTTCCAGTAGAGCAGGTCAAACGGGAATGGCTCCTTGCCGAGCAGGTAGTTGTTGACGACGAATGACCAGATCAAATCGTTGGCGCGCAGCATGTTGAAAGTGGTCGCCATCTCGTGGCCTTCGAGATAGCCGCGCTCCTGCATTTTCTTCTCGAGATTGCTGACCTGCTTCCCATCGACGAACACTTCAAGCTCGCCAGGTTCGGCAAAATCGATCATTGAGGCGAAGAACGTCGCGCTCTTGATGCGCTCGTCGCGCGTCGCGGCCATATAGGCAAGCGCCGCAGCGAGCAGCGTGCCGCCGAGGCAGAACCCGACGGCGTTGACTTCGCGTTCACCGGTTGCCTGTTCGATCGCTTCCAGCGCCGCGAGCGGCCCTTCGACCAGGTAATCGTCGAACGTCTTTTGCGCGAACGTGGCGTCAGGGTTGACCCACGACACCATGAACACCGTGTGTCCCTGCTCGGTCGCCCACCTCACGAACGAGTTCTTTATTCGTAAGTCTAAAACGTAGAACTTGTTGATCCACGGGGGCAAAATCAGGAGTGGGCGCTTATGAACCTGGTTCGTCAGCGGCGCGTACTGGATCAGCTGCATGAGGTCATTTTGATACACCACCTTGCCCGGCGTGACGGCAAGGTTGCCCCCGACCTGGAATGCCGACGGGTCGGTCATCTTCACACGCAGCTGCCTGCCGCCGCCGCGCTCGAGGTCCTTGAGCAGGTTATTCAGCCCCTTGACCAGGTTCTGGCCGCCTGAGTTGATGGTCTCGCGCAACACCTCGGGGTTGGTGAGCAGGAAATTGCTCGGGCTCAATGCGTCGATGTACTGGCGGGTGTAAAAATCGACTTTCTTCGCAGTCTGGCCGTCCAGCCCCTGCACGCTCCCGACGGTCTGATGCAGGTGTTTGGCGGCGATCAGGTACGACTGCTTGATGTAATCGTAGAGAAAGTTCTGCTGCCAGTCGTCGTGCTTGAAACGGCGATCGTTCTGGGCCGGCTCGATCATCGGCTGGCTGTCGTGACCAAG
>JACPTJ010000135.1 GCA_016192835.1 Betaproteobacteria bacterium | reverse complement strand
GTAGCCGGATGGACCCCCTGCGTCACCATGATCAACCGCTGGTTCTCTGCCCGACTCGGGCTCGCTCTCGGCATCGCCTCGGGCGGGATCGGCGTCGGGATCATGGTGGTGGTTCCCGTCGTTCAGATCCTGATCAGCAACTTTGGATGGCGTGAAGCTTTTGTTGCACTCGCTGGATTTGTATTTTTCGGGTTGCTCCCGGTGGGCCTGATCGTGCTTCGGGGACGACCTGAGGATCTGGGTCAGCAGGTGGACGGTGCCGGCTATGCAGCCGCTGGCCCGACGAAAGCCGGCAAGCGGCCCACCAAGCGGCGAATGGAGGTGGTGGATCGGGAGTGGGCCAACCGGGAGTGGACGCTACGCATGGCGGTGAAAACCACTCGATGCTGGCTGTTAGCGACAGTGAAGCTTCTGGGTGGCATCGCGACTCAGATGATCTTCGTCCATCAAGTGGTATATATGGTCGATGCGGGTTACGACCGGATGCTGGCCGCCTCTATCGTCGGTCTGATCGGACTCCTCAGCGTGGCGGCGAAGGTATTCTGGGGATGGGCAGCCGACAACATCGGGCGGGAGATGACCTACACCTTAGGGTGCTTGGCCATGGTGCTGGCCGTCGGCATGCTCGCGTTGGCGAAGGTGGTGCCGTCCTCGGGGATGCTCTACCTCTATGCCATGGTTTTTGCCTTGGGCTACGGGGTTTCGGCCCCGGTGTGGCCGATCGTCACCTCCGATCTGTTCGCCGGGCGTCACTTCGGTGCCATCTACGGCTTCATCGCCCTGTTCACCGGCTTCGGGAGCGCCTTGGGGGCGTGGTTGGGCGGCTATGTCTACGATCTCACGGGAAGTTACACGATCGCGTTCGGAGCGGCGGTCGCTGGCAAAATAGCCAGTGCCGGCGCTTTGTGGATCGTTGCACCACGCAAGGTGAGAAGGGTTATTACCGTGCCTTGATGCCCGCGTCCTTGATCACTTTGGCGTAGCGCACGGTTTCGCTCTTGATGAACTCCGCGAAGTGCTCCGGCGTGCTGGTTACCGCTTCCACACCGCCCGCCGCGAGCCGTCCCTTCAGTTCGGCAGATGCCAGTGCGGTGCGGATCTCCGAATTGAGCCGGTTGATGATGTCGCGCGGCGTGGCAGCCGGCGCGAGTATTCCGTACCAGATCGGGACCACGAAATTGTCCACGCCCGCTTCATTAGAGGTCGGCACGTTGGGCAAAGCGGACTCGCGCCGTTCCGAGAGTACCGCGAGCCCGCGTACTTTGTTGGCCTGGACCAACGGGATCGCCGGGGGCACCGCCATGGTTCCAAAATCCACTTCTCCACTCATCAATGCCACCAGCGCCGGACTCGAGCCCTTGTACGGCACGTGTACGATGTTGAGCTGGTACATGCCTTTCAGCAGCTCGCTTGCGAGATGGTTGGTGCTGCCGGCACCGCTCGAGCTGAAATTGAGTTTGCCCGGATGACGGCGCGCGAGCTCGATGAGGTCCTTCAGCGTCTTGGCCGGCACCGAGTTATGCGCCACGATGATGTTCTGGATCGCAGCCACCAGCGAGACCGGCGTGAGGTCCTTCTGTTCGTAGTTGAGCTTCGCATACAGCGACGGACTGATCGCGAACGGCGGGGCGGTCACGACGATCGTGTAGCCGTCAGGCGGAGATTTGGCCGCCGCCTCCAAGCCGATATTGCCGGCGGCGCCGGGCCGATTGTCGGCCACTACCGGTTGGCCCATCTGTTCGCCGAGCTTCTGGGCGATGGCGCGGCCCACGATATCGGTCGGACCACCCGGCGGGAACGGCAGGATCAGACGAATAGTTTTGGCCGGATACGCCTGCGCCAGCGCAACGCTCGACCCCGGGACGCATACTGCGAGCGCAACGGCGCCGCCGATCGCGCGAGACAAATGACTCATGATTTCCTCCTGTTTTGGAACGACCGCGCTTTTTGTCGCATTCGGTGCACGGCTCGTGATGTTCGAAGAGCCACGATAGTATCAGGCATCTTCCGCGTAATGGTGCATTGGCGACGGCGCTTTGTCAACGCAACGGGCTGTGCCGTGTGGCACTCGGGCGACGCCCGACCTTGAGGTATCACGCCGGCCGGTTTAGACTGGCTAGCCGCCGCTACGACGCGGTGCCGGAATGACGGAGATCCGGACACCTGCGCGAAGCGGACGTTGGTGCTCGCGGTCCGCTTGCCCGGCAAACCGCTATAACTCACCGTCCAAATACTGGAGGATCAAATGAAATCGTCACCATTGGAACGCAAACGCTTGCCTCCCGGGATCGTTGTCCTGGGGATCGCGTTGATGATTTGCACATCGATCGCGCCGGCGCAGGAATTTCCAACCAAGCCGGCGCGCCTGGTGGTACCGTTTGCCGCGGGCGGGGGAGCGGACCTGAACGCGCGTCGCCTGGCGGTGCGCCTCGAGAACGTCTGGAAGCAGCCGGTGGTCGTCCAGAACATAGGAGGCGGCGCAGGCAATCTGGCGGCGGTAGCGGTTGCCAACAGCGAGCCGGATGGCTACACGATGTTCTTTGCATCGCTCCCCATCTTCGTCACCAACCCTGTCATATACCCGAAGCTGCCGTTCGATCCGGACCGTGATTTCACGCCCGTCATTCTGATGAGCGAAACACCGCATCTGCTGGTGGTCAGCGCCGCGTTTCGCGCCACTACGCTGCCTCAGCTCATTGCGCTCGCGAAAGAGCGCCCGGGTACGCTGAACTTCGGCTCCGGCGGGCAGGGGACTTCCCAGCATCTCGCGGGCGAATTGCTCAAATCGATCGCCGGAATCAACCTGGTGCACGTGCCGTACAAGGGCGCCGCGCTGGCGATCACGGCGATGCTGAGTGGTGAAATCCACATGCTTTTTGACAACGCTTCCGCTGCGTTGGGTCAGATTCGTGGCGGTCGAGTACGCGGCCTGGCAATCGCGAGCAAAACCCGGGCTGTGGCATTGCCGGAAGTACCGACATTCGCCGAAGGCGGGGTTGCGAATTTCTACACCAGTATTCCGTACGGCATCTTCGTGCGGGCGGGGACGCCCGCCGCCGTCGTGTCGGCGATAAATCGTACCCTCAATGCCGTGTTTCAGGAGCCCGAGTACAAGAAGCAGATGACTGAACTTGGCGCTAACCTCATGGGAGGAGTGCCGAAGGATCTGACAGCTTTCATTGCCGCCGAAAGAAAGAAATGGCTCCCGCTCATCCAGCGCCAGGGTATCAAGGCCTATTGACCTGAATACTGCACGGTGACCCGCTAGAGAACGACGACTTCGGCGCCTTCAACCCGGTACTGTGCGTTGAGATTGGCTTCCGCCGTAACGTCTTTCATGTAGTCGACCAGCTCGCGGAAGGCATCCTCGGTGCGCGACAGGAACCGCGGTCTTGCATCCCGCGTGATGGTTGCGGGAAGAAAAGACACGCGTTCTACCCCTTGCCGCGTAATCATGCATTTGACAGCCATCGTTTTTCGAAAGTCGCCCCCATACGGATAGCCTTTGGCCCATTCGGGGTCGATGGCGATGTCGTATGTTTCCACCAGTTCCTTCTGTCCGGGCGTGATGTGAGGCCATGACCTGAAGTTGGAATCGAGCGCGAAATTGCCCAGGCTATAGAAAATGACTTTGCCCTTGTAAACCTCGGCACCCTTCAGGACGTGGGCGTGAGTGCCCACGATGAGATCCGCGCCGGCATCGATCGCGGCGTGAGCGACGACCTGCTGGTAGCCGGCGAGCTTCGCCCGCACGTAATGCAACCCCCAATGCAACGACACTACCACCACGTCGGCCCGCGATTTGGCCGCGCGGATATCCTCCTGCAGCGCGCGCAGGTCATCCTCGTGCGGATAGGTAAAGGCGCGGGACGGACATCCGGGCTGGTCAGACTCCATCATTTCATAGTGAGTTTTCACGCGCAGCGGCGCAACCCCGGGGCGCGCTTCCTCTGCCCAGGACCACGCCGGCAGGATCGAGCAATAACTGAGGAATGCGATCCTGACCCCTTTTTGACTGAGGATCGCGGGGCGGCGGGCCTCTGCTATATTCTCCCCCGCGCCGACCGTGTGAATGCCGTGCGAGCGGAGCAGCGCAATCGTATCGGCCATCACGTCGGGTCCGCAATCCATGGTGTGATTGCTCGCATAGGTCACAACCTCGAATCGCCCCGCGGTCAGGGCCTGCACGTTCCGGGGATGCGCGCGGGTCGGAACTCTTGCTCCCGAAGCGCGGCCGGTCCTTTCCGAAAAATTCGTTTCCAGCTGGCAGAGCCTCACGTCAAAAGTGTCCAGCACTTCCTGACACAGATCGAAAAACTTCGCCGGCTCCTCGCGGTTAGGCATCACATCTCCCACCGCGCAAAGCGCCACCGTTTCAGCCTTGTTTGCAGCGCCTCGAATCTGCATCGATTCTCTCCCCATCGACCCAGATAGTGCTCTAAATAACGGCCACGCCCTGAATCTCGATCATGCAGCCCGGTCGGGCGAAGTTCGCAATAGTCAGCAACGCGCTCCCGGGAGCCCGTCCGTCCGGAAAAAACTCGCGCCGGATCCCGACCACGCGGTCGCCGTTGCGGGGATCATTGATGAACACCGTCATCGTCACCATGTTCGCGAGCGAGCCGCCGGCGCGCCTGAGCGTTCGATCGAGCAATGCGAACACGGTGCGGGCCTGCGCGTCAAAGTTGCCTGCAATGTCGTTGCCATCCAGGTCCACAATGGTAGTTTGACCGGCCAACCAGACGATGCGCCCGCCCTCCGTAATTACCGCGGGTGAAAAGCTGCGGGTCTTCTGCCATTCGGTACCTTCGAGATGCTGTACCTTGAGCGGTGAATTGCTGGTAGATGGCATGACTCGCTCCCGGCCTACTTCCCGGCTCGCGCTTGTTCGCTCTTGAGCGTGAGATAGCAGTCGTAGGCCTGCTTCGGTTTCAACAGTTCGTGCACCACCTTGCCGACCGCCTGAATCATGGCCGCCGGCGCGTCCGACTGGAAGATGTTGCGGCCCATGTCGACTCCGGCCGCACCCTGGTTGACGGCGTTGTACGCCATCGTCAACGCATCCAGCTCGGGCAATTTCGTGCCGCCGGCCATGACGATCGGCACCGGGCAGCCTGCCGTCACTGTCTCGAAGCCTTCGGCGCAGTAGTAGGTCTTGACCACCTGCGCGCCAAGTTCCGCGCAGATACGCGTCGCGAGCCCGAGGTAGCGTGCGTCGCGCGTGAGGTTCTTGCCGACGGCTGTCACCCCGAGCGTGGGAATGCCGTAGCGCAATCCCATATCGACGAGCTGGGTCATGTTGTGCACCGTCTGCGTTTCGAACTCGCCGCCGATGAACACCTGCACCGCCATGGCCGACACGTTCATCCGCACCGCGTCGTCGATGTCCACTGCAATGCGCTCGTTCGACAGCTCCTTGAGGGTGCTCGGGCCGCCGCTCGAGCGCATGACGACGCCATTGCCGAATGAAGCCGGAATCGTCGAGCGCAGGATGCCGCGCGTGCACATCAGGGCATCGGCGTACTGCAGCAGCGGCAGGATCGTCTGGTCAATGCGTTCGAGGCCCGAGGTGGGCCCGAGAAAGTAGCCGTGGTCGATCGCCAGCATGACCGTGCGCCCGCTTGCGGGACGGAAAATGCGGGCGAGGCGGTTACGCATGCCCCAGTCGAGCTGGTGTGCGCCCTTGAGGTAGAAGCCATCATGGCGCGCGGGAACGTCGAGAAAGTAGTCCTTGGTGTCTTTGCTGCCTTCGGTATCGGCCATCGAATGACTCCTGATCGTGTCTCACGGATTCATGACAAACAGTATTATAAAGGCAATGCGCCGGGCCCAGAACGATAGCTGCTATCATCCGCATCTTGACTCGAAGGCGCATAATTATCGGGATCCTGGCCGGGGTTGCGGTAACCGGTTTGTGGCGATCGCTGGGAGTGTTTTGATATGAGCTTGGCAGACAAGCGGCAAGTGCTCGGCATAATTGGCGGCAGCGGCGTCTACGACATTGACGGTCTCGTCAACAAGCGCTGGCAAAAAGTGGACTCTCCTTTTGGCGAACCCTCCGATGAATTACTCATGGGAGAACTGGCAGGTCAGGAAATGGTGTTTCTGCCGCGCCACGGCCGCGGCCATCGCGTGCCTCCGTCCGAAATCAATTTTCGCGCCAACATCGACGCGCTCAAACGCGCCGGTGTCACGGATGTCATCTCGGTGAGTGCGGTGGGATCGCTGCGGGAGCATTTGCAGCCCGGAATGTTCGTGATCGTTGACCAGTTCGTCGATCGCACGTTTGCCCGGGAAAAGAGCTTTTTCGGCAAAGGGCTCGTGGCGCATGTGTCGATGGCCCATCCGGTTTGCGGTCGGCTTGGCGATCACGTCGAGCATGCGGCGCGCGAGGCCGGCGTCGACGTAGCCCGGGGCGGCACCTACCTCGTGATGGAGGGCCCGCAGTTTTCGGGTCTGGCGGAGTCGGAACTCTACCGGAACTGGAATTGCGATGTGGTCGGCATGACGAACATGCCCGAAGCGAAGCTCGCCCGCGAAGCCGAGCTGTGCTACGCGACCATCGCAATGGTGACCGATTATGATTGCTGGCATCCGAACCATGACGATGTGACGGTGGATGC
>JACPTJ010000144.1 GCA_016192835.1 Betaproteobacteria bacterium | reverse complement strand
CTTTTTCCTCGCCTTCGGTGATCTCAAGCTCGGCGATTCCGGATGCCTCGACCAGATCGATCAGCTTTTTCAGCTTACGCAGATCCATGTCCGGCTCCCAGCGCGTACTCCAGCGCAAGTTCGTAGCCCTTGCTGCCCAGGCCGCTGATCGTGCCGATCGCGAGATCGGAGAAATACGAGCGGTGGCGGAATTCCTCGCGCGCGAACACGTTCGACAAATGCACCTCGATAAACGGAATTTTCACCGCCGCCAGCGCGTCGCGCATCGCGATACTGGTATGCGTGAAGGCGGCGGGATTGATGATGATGAAATCCACTCCCTCCCGCTGCGCCTGCTGGATGCGGTTGACCAGATCGCCTTCGACATTGCTCTGGAAGGACGCAAGCGCGACTCCGGCCGCCTTGGCGCGCGCGGCGAGCCTCTGACCGATGGCGTCTAGCGTGGCCAACCCGTAATGTTCGGGCTCGCGAACGCCGAGCAGGTTCAAGTTCGGTCCATGCAGGACCAGGATATTTTTCGATGCAGTCATGAATGTGAAATATGTCACACTTCCAGCGGCTCGCAGGAATGCGCCGGCCGGTTTTGACCGGAGCGTCCGCTACTCGCCGGCAATTCAGTTGTAGTTTGTATATTTATGACAATTTTGCAGCAGATCGGCGCACTTTGTCCACTTTTAGAGACCGATCGAGAAAATTGCTGGCTGAGCCCAACGGTACGGTATCAACCCTGATCAACCAGAACCAACCAGTTCGCTGGACGCCAGGAGATTTAACAAACTGCAAGCGACTCGCGTCTGATCATTAGGTGCTCCCCTCCAGCATTCCAGGTCATTGTTTTTCTTTGTGATCTTGGCGTCTTGGTGATTGAAATGCAGTTTTTGCGGGAATCAGGGAATCAAAAGAGCTCGAGACTGCTCGCGATGACGAATATTTATCGTTTTTACGTAATTTTCGCAGAAATTAACCGAAGATATACCTAGTTCCAAGCTGGCTACAGTAGTGGTTTCAGCAGGTTTTCGAGCTTTTCGGGCCTTAATACGCCGATCTCAGTGGTCACGACCTTGCCGCTGCGGTCGATTACCAGCGTGAACGGCAATACCCCTCGCGAATTGCCGACCTGACGCGCGAAATCCATGCCCTCCAACCCACCCACCAGCACCGGATAATTGATCCCGATGTCCCTGGCGTAAGGGCCGGCGCGCTCTTTTTGGTCGATCGCGAGGCCGATGAACTGCACCCCGCGCGCGCCATACTGGTCCTGAAATTTGATGAACACGGGGATTTCCTCGCGGCATGGCGCACACCAGGTCGCCCAGAAATTGACGACCAGCACCTTGCCGCGCCATTGCCCGAGCGCCTGCGGCTGGTTGTCGAGTCCCATGAATTTGGCCGCCAGCACCATTTGCCCGGTCGCAACCGGGTTGGGCGGGCGCCCTCCGGAGCGCCACTCATAGAACAGGTAGCCGGCGCCGGCAAACAACACTGCGAGCGCGCCGATCAGCAACGCCTGCAGGGGCCGCGTCAATTGAGCACCAGGTCGAGCGTGGCGGCGAACTTGTCGGCGGGCTGGAAGCCGATCACGCGCAGGCCTTTGATCTCATTGCCCTGGCGGTCGAAGAACACGATTCCGGGCGGGCCGAACAGCCCGAAACGCCTGAGCAGCGCCTTGTGCTCATCGAGGTTGGCGGTCACGTCGACCTGCAACTTGACCATTTCATCCAGCCGCTTGCGCACGCCAGCGTCGGTGAAAGTAAAGGCTTCCATTTCCTTGCACGTCACGCACCAGTCGGCATAAAAGTCGAGCAATACCGGCTTGCCTGCCGCGCCGCGGATCGCTTCCTCGAGCTGCGGCAGGTCGCTCACGCGCCGGAACAGCACGGGCTGTGCCGCCGGTGCCGCTGCGCCGCGCAACCCGGCAAGCGGCTGCAGCAGATCGCGGCTGCCGGACAACACGCCGATCAGCAATGCTACGCCCGCCAGCAGCGAGATAACCCCGACGCCTTTGAACAGCTTGCGATAGCCAGGCGCGCCGTGCGGCAGCGGGTCGAGCGCGTGCAGGTAGACCGCGAATACGATCAGCAGCGCCGCCCACGCCAGCATGTACACCACCGCAGGCAGCAGCGGCGACACCACGTAGATCGCAACCCCCAGCAGCACCATGCCGAAAAACCGTTTCACGGTTTCCATCCAGGGTCCGGCCTTGGGCAGCAGCGCGCCTGCGGAGGCGCCGACCGCCAGGAGCGGCACGCCCATGCCCAGCGCCATCGCAAACAGCGCCGAGCCGCCCAGCACGCCGTCCCCCGACTGCCCGATA
This sequence comes from Betaproteobacteria bacterium, assembly GCA_016192835.1. Classification (GTDB taxonomy): domain Bacteria; phylum Pseudomonadota; class Gammaproteobacteria; order Burkholderiales; family SG8-41; genus PALSA-1004. The sequence goes on along the minus strand of JACPTJ010000144.1, from coordinate 13,241 downwards.
TAGAGCAGGGCGCCGGCAAGCGGCGCCGCAACGCACGGGCCCACGATCAGCGCCGACAGCACACCCATGACAAACACGCTCGCAAAATGCCCGCCGTGCAGCTTGCTGGTCGTGACCGCGAGCCGGCTCTGCAGCGCGCTCGGCAGCTGCAGTTCGTAAAAACCGAACATCGAAGCCGCGAGCAGCACGAAAACCGCCGCGAAACCCGACAGCACCCACGGGTTTTGCAGCGCGGCGGACAGCAGGGTGCCGAGCAGTCCCGCGGCAATTCCCGCGAGCGCGTAGGTGATTGCCATGCCCAGCACGTAGGCAAGCGACAATGCGAAGCCGCGCGCATGCGTCAGATGCTCGCCATGCGGCACCAGGATGCCCGAGAGGATCGGTATCATCGGAAATACGCACGGCGTCAGCGCGAGCAACAAGCCAAAGCCGAAGAAACTCATCACCAGCGCCCAGTAGCCGCCCTTGAACAATTCGGCTATCAGCGTGTCTTCCGACTGCGGCTTGCCGCGCGGCGCCGCGGCCGACGCCGGCGCGCCGGGCGCGGATTGCAGAAACGGCGATACGCCGGCGCTGAGCGCTCCCGACGAGAGCCCCGTGTGCCTGATTTCAGCTTTCTGCTCCTGTGGCGGATAGCACACGCCGATGTCGGCGCAACCCTGCGATACCGCGTTTAACGTGAAGCGCGGCACGGGTTCGCCCGCCACCGTGAGCGGCAGCACGAAGCGCATATCGCCGCGGTAGATCTGCACCTCGCCGAAGAATTCGTCTTTTTTGATTGTCCCCGGCGGCAACTGCGACGCATCGAGTGAGATGGAAGCGGGTTCGGCGCCGAACCGGAACTTGTCGCGGTACATGTAATAACCGGGCGCGATTTCGTAGCGCACCTCGAGCCGGTCGGCGGCTATCATGCGCGCCGAAAAGCGGAACGCTTTCTCGGGCTCGAGCAGTTCCGGTTCGCCGGCGCGCACGGTGCACGAAAGCAGCAACAACAGGGCAAAAATCAGGCGCATCGGCGACACGGCTTGCTCATCCGATCTCGGTGACGGTCTCGGCGCCTACCCATTCGAGGTACTCGGGCAATCCGCGCTCTATAGCGACAGCGACGATTTCAGGAAGTTCGTAGGGATGCAGGCTCTTGATCGCAGCCTCGAGATCGGGGTATATCGCGGCGCGCGTCTTGATCAGCAGCGGCACCTCGGTTGCGGTTTCAAGCTTGCCCTGCCAGCGGTAGACCGACGTGCATTCAGCCAGAATATTGACGCACGCGGCGAGCTTGCGCTCGATCAGCGCGCGCGCGATTTTCAGCGCAGTATCGCGGTCGGGCGCGTTCGTGATCACGATCAATGCGCTCATCGCCCTGCGCCTAGACCCGGGGCGGCGGCAGCGCCGCGGCGATACCCTCGTGCACCGTCGGGTAGCGCAGCTTGAGCCGCAGCTCCCGCTTGATGCGGCGGTTCGACAGCCGCCGCGACTCGTTCATGAACGACAGCAGATCGGGCCCGATGCGTTGTCTTGCTTCGGCGCGGGAAATGCGCCGCGGGCGCGGCAGGCCGAAACGGTCGGCGACCAGATCGAAGTAGTCCCCCATTTTGAGCAGGCTGTCATCGGCAGCGTTGTAAGCGCGGCCGGAGGGCGCGAAACGCAGCGCCGCGACCGCCGCACGCGCGAGATCCGCGGCATGAATGTGATTGGTGTAGGCATCCTCTTCGGCGCACAACGCCGGGGTGCCGGCCTGCAGCCGCGCCAGCGGGAGCCTCGCTTCGGAGTATATCCCCGGCGCGCGCAGGATCGCCACGCGCACGCCACAGCGCCGTCCCCATTCGCGCAGCTGGCGCTCCGCATCGACACGGCGTTGCGCCCGCGCGGTCTGCGGCCGCGGGGCTCGCGTCTCGTCCACAAACTCGCCTTCGCAGTCGCCGTAGACGCCGCTGGTGCTGATGTAGACCAGTTGCTGTGGTAGACTTTCGCCCTTTGCCAGCGCTGCGATCAGGTGGGCAGTGCGTGTGTCGCGTGTGCCGCGACGCGGGGGCGGGGCGCAATGCAAGACGTCGTGGGCAATGCCCGCCAGCGCCTCGAGGCTCGCCGCGTCATCGAGATCCCCCGTAATCGGCACTATGCCGTGAGCACGCAGCAGCGGCACCCGCTCGCGGCTGCGAGTCAGAGCGTAAACGCGGTAGCGGTCGCGCAGTTGAGGCGCCGCGCGCAGCGCTATATCGCCGCAACCGATGATCAGTAGACGTCGCATGGAGAGCAAATTTTAACCGAAAAGCCGCGCGCCCGGACCGGATCGTAGCGCCTTTCCCGCAACCGCCATGCCCAATCAAGTCACCCTCCAGCCGAGCGGCCACGTTTTCACCGCGCGGGACGACGAAACCATCCTCGATGCCGCCCTGCGCGAAGGCTTCGTGATCTCATATGGCTGCCGCAACGGCGCGTGCGGCACCTGCAAAGGCAAGCTGCTCGCGGGCACGGTCGATTACGGTACTTATCAGGACACCGCGCTGACGGACGCCGAAAAACGGCTGGGCCTGGCGTTGTTCTGCCAGGCGCGCCCCTGCGGCGATATCGTGATCGAGTGCCGCGAGATCGGCGCCGCGAGAGACGTCCCGATCAGGACACTGCCGTGCCGGGTGCAGAAAATGCAGCGCGTCGCGGCCGGCATCATGCTGCTGCACCTCAAGCTGCCCGCTGCGGAGCGGATGCAGTTTCTGGCCGGGCAGTACCTCGACATCTTGCTGAAGGACGGCGCGCGCCGCAGTTTCTCGATGGCCAACGCGCCGCACGACGACGAATTCCTGCAGTTGCACGTGCGCAACTACGGCGGGCCGTTCAGCATGCACGTATTCACCCGGATGAAGGAACGCGATATCCTGCGCTTTGAAGGCCCGCTTGGCACATTCTTTCTGCGCGAAGACGAAGATAAACCGGTCATCCTGCTCGCGAGCGGCACCGGCTTCGCACCGATCAAGGCGATCGTCGAGCATGCGTTCCATACCCGCGACCCGCGCTCGTTCGTGTTGTACTGGGGCGCACGCGTGCGCGCCGACCTTTACCTGGACGAGCTGCCCGCGCGGTGGGCGCGCGAGCACAACAACTTCCAGTACGTGCCGGTGCTGTCGGAGCCGCGGCCGGGAGACCACTGGAGCGGACGCACCGGCCTCGTGCACGAGGCGGTCGCCCATGACATCCCCGATATGAGCGGCTGCCAGGTCTACGCTTGCGGCGTGCCGGTGATGGTCGAGGCCGCGCACCGCGACTTCACCTCGCGCTGCGGATTGCCCGAGGAGGAGTTTTTCTCCGACGCGTTCACGCCGGCCACACCAGAAAAACTAAACGGCAGTTAGCCGCCGATAAACGCAGATAAACGCCGATGAAATTCCGAAACCACCGAGCGGCCGCTGTTAACACTTCTGATCGTATCGGCGTTCATCGGCGTTCATCGGCGGTTTCAACTTGTTTTTGAGATTGCTTCTAGACTGGCATGCGCCGGCGGCCGCCGGCCGTCTGCTTGAGCTGCGCACTGGCTAAATCCAGGCTTTCCCGGTACTGCCGGAGCGCGGCGTCCGGGTTGCCCAGCCCCTCCTGCAGCTGCGCCAGCCCCAGATGGGCGGAATACGTCGGCTCGACCGAAAGGCTCGCTTCGAGATAGCTCTGCGCCTTGCCCCACAGCTGCTGCTGCGTGCACAGCTTGCCGAGCACGAGCAGGAGCACCGCGTCGCGCGGATTGGTCTTGAGCCAGTTCTCGGCACGCTCGATCTGGCGGACCACATCAGGCCCGGCGCATTCAGCGTACAGCGCGACCAGGTCGGAATTCCATTCCACGTCCAGCGCCTGCTCGATGATCTGGTTCGCCTGCGCGCAGCCGCCGAGCGCCGCGAAGCATTGCGCGGCGGCGACCGCAACTTTAGCGTCGCGCTTATCGCGCGCGGGGATTTTCTGCCAGCATTCTTCGAGTGCGCGGCGGTCGAGTGCCTGGCGCTGCAGAGACTCGGTGTAGGCATAGCGCCGGAGTTGACCGGCCTGCGCCGCATCGAATACGCCGCGCCGCTCGAGCTGGTCGACGAGCGGCAGCGTCTGCTCCCAGTTCCTGGCCTGCTGCTGCGCTTTCAATTCGAGCCGCAGCGCCGCAGTATGCCTTTCGGGAAGCGCTTTCAGCGCGAGCAGCGCATCCTGAAAGCGGCGCTCATCGAGCAGCATCGACGCTGCGGCGATGATGCGCAGCGCGGAATTCCCGGGAGTAAGCTTTTCGGCGCGCGCGAGGTAGCCGTCGCGCTGCTCGTAATGGCGCAGTTCATGCGCCGCGCGCGCCGCGAGCACCGCGCCGAGCGCCGGCGACTCGCCCGACTCCATTGCGCTCACCGCGGCTTGCTCGGCGCGGCCGTAGCGCCCCTCGAAAAACGCTTCCAGCGCTTCCAGCAGCATGCGGCGCGCTTTTTCCCGGCGCCGCCGCTCGCGGAAGTCGCGTACTTGCGCCGGCAGTCCGAGCGCGCCGAAAATAAACCGCAGCAGCAGATAAACCACCGCGAAACCGGCGGCCAGCAGCAACAGCGCCAAATTGAGCGACAGCTCGACCCGGTACGGCGGCCATACCAGCAGCGCGTAGCCGGTACTGAGGCGCAGTGCCAGCGCCAGCGCGACGGCAAGCGCAAATAACCCGAGGATCCAGAATACCCAGCGCACGCTTTTTCCCGGCTAGCGACCGCGCTCGCGCGTCAGCCGGTAATTGCGCACCGCGTCGAGGCTCGCCGCGACATCGGGAAGCTCGATGCCGATCCGGCTGTCGTGCAACTGGCTTAGCGCCGCAACGGCGTTGGCGACAGTCTTGGCGCGCGTGTCGTAATAGCGCGTCAACCAGTCGCGCGCCGCCTTGAGATCGGCGCGGAAGCTTTTTTCGTCATGGGCGAGCAACGCCAGCCGCGCGCTCAGGAGGCGCAGCTTGAAGTTTTCGCGCAGAAAATAGGACTGCGCCGGCGCCAGCAGCGGCAGATCGGGTCGCTCCATGTTCTGAATCCGAACCAGATCGCGCAGGTCGCGCCACAGTTCGCGCGCGAAGCGCATCCAGGCGCTGTCGTCGGCGGCGTCCTTGGTCGCGGGTGCCGGCGCGGGTGGGCGGACTTCCATCGCCAGCGGCAGGCTATCGATCGCGCCGAGTAGATTGTCGAGACGCGCGCTGATCCCGATCACGTCCACGTGGGGCGCAAGCTTGAGCCGCTCGATGTCGCGCGCGATCACTTTGCGCAGCCCCGCCAGCTGCGGCCGGCCGACCCGCGCGAGCCGCGCGTCCGCGGCTTGCAACGCGATCAGCGCCGACTTGACGTTGCCCGCAATCTGCAGTTGCTGGTTCGCGACCAGCAGAGTCTGCTCGACGTCGGCGAGCACCGATTCGTCGCCGCTGCGGGAGAGCTCCTGGTATAGCGCCTCGAGCGCGACCTGCTGGCTCTGGGACTCCTGCAGCTTGGCCTCGAGCACGCCGAGTTTGACCTGGGCTTCGCGCGTTGCCTCGCGCACCTGCTCGGCGACGTTGCGGCTTTCCTTGTTTTGCGCATCGGCCTCGGCCAGACGCCGCGCGAGCTCGTACTGCAGCGTGTTGATCTGCCGGTGACTGTCATACCACTGCCATCCGAGCAGCGCCACGGCCAGCACCGCGACGATCGCCCACGACTGCCGGTAGAGTCGCTGCGCCAGACCCGGCGGCGCGCCCTGCGCCGCCGGTATTGCCTCGCTGCCGCGGATTTCAGGCTGTGACGGGGTTTCCATGCAGTCAACTCTAATCAGTCGCGGCGGCGCTGTAAACCGGCACCTGCGTTCAGGCGTGGACGGCGAACCACTGTTCGAGCCCCTGCACCAGCCCCTCGTCTCCCTGGGCGGTCAACACCACGGTTGCGAGGCCAAGCTCGCGGGCGGCCTGCTCGATGCGCGGATGCGGCACGAACAGCGGCGTTTTTTTCAGCCACGACTGGCCAAGCTTGCCGACCAGATCGAACAGATTGCGCAGACCCTCGCTGCTGGTGCCGGTGATCGCATGCACTTCGTTCCTCGCCCAGGCCTTGAGCAGGGGTGCTGCGTCGAGCTGCGGCCGTCCGCGGCGATAACACTCGGCGTATTCGATCGCGGCGCCGCGCGCGGTCAGCGTATCGCCGAGCAACTCGCGCCCGCCGTCGCCGCGGAAAATCACGATGCGCTTGCCGGCAACGTCCCGCAAGGCCGGCAACTCGAGCAACGCTTCGCTGTCGAAGCGCGCGGCCGGCGCAATCACTGCGGTGATGCCGAAATGCCTGAGCTCGCGCACGCCGCTGCGCCCGATCGCCGCAAGCTGCAGATGCGGCGGCAGCGCGCGTCGCGCCTTGATCAGGTTCATGGCCTTGTTGACGGCGTTGGGGCTGATGAAAATCGCCAGATCGAACTCATCGAGCCGGTCGATCAATGCCAGCAGCGGCTGCAGGTCCCCTACCTCCACGATCTCGATCACCGGAAACAGGATCGCCCTGCCGCCCGCGGCGCGGATCAATTCAGCCAGGTGCGCGGCCTGATGCGCGGGACGCGTCACCACGATGCCTCGGCCTTCGAGCGGCCTGCGCTGCGCTTCGCTCATTGCCAAATCCCAAACCAGGGAACCGACGATGAACGCCGATGTTTTTTCATCGGCGTTTATCGGCGTCCATCGGCGGTTTCACTGCTTTTCCAGCGCAGCGAGGATCTGCGCCGCGCCCTGCGCCCTGAGTCGTGCGGCGAGCTCGGTGCCGAGGGCTTCGGGGTCGCCCGCTTCCCCCGTCAGCTCGGCGCGCACCAGCTGGGTGCCGTCCTGGCTCGCGACAAATCCGCGCAGCCGTAACTGCCCGCCTTCGGGCTGGGCGAAAGCGCCGAGCGGCAGCTGGCAGTTGCCTGACAACGCACGGCTCAGCGCGCGTTCGGCGCGCACGCACACGGCGGTCGGAGCGTGATCGAGCGGACGCATCATCGCGATCACGTCGGTGCGGTCGGCGCGGCACTCGATGCCGATCGCACCTTGCCCCGGCGCCGGCAGGCTTTCATCCGGCGTGAGGATCGCCGTGATGCGCTCGGCAAGGCCGAGCCGCTTGAGTCCCGCCGCGGCCAGAATGATCGCCGCATAATCCCCGGCGTCGAGCTTCTTCAGCCGCGTCTGCACGTTGCCGCGCAGCGGCCCGACCACGAGCTGAGGAAAGCGCGCGCGCACCTGGCTTTCGCGGCGCAGACTCGAGGTGCCGACGCGGCTGCCGGCGGGCAACGCGTCGAGATTCCCGTAATGATTGGACACCAACGCGTCGCGCGGGTCTTCGCGTTCGGTAATCGCGGCGATTTCGAATCCCGCCGGCAGCACCATCGGCACGTCCTTCATCGAATGCACCGCGAGGTCGGCGCTGCCCGCCGCAAGCGCTTCCTCGAGCTCCTTGACGAACAAACCCTTGCCACCGATCTTGTCGAGCGCCCGGTCGAGTATGCGATCCCCCACCGTCGTCATGCCACGGATCGTTACCGTGGTTGTCGGGTACAGGGCGGCGAGCCGCTGCTGAATGTTGCGCGCCTGCCACATCGCCAGCGCACTTTCCCGTGTCGCGATGACGATACTCGACAATGGCTTGATCGAAGCGGCGCTGCTGCTCACGCGGGTTCCCGTCACAGTATTTTCCCGAATTCTCGCACGATATGCTGCTGCCGGCGGCTGACCGCGAGTTTCTCGGCGATGTTTTTCATCACGACCACCCAATGCCCTTCACCGTCCGGGGCGGTGGCGCGCTCGAAGCCTTCGATCGCCTCCTTGGCGACCAGGCAATTGCGATGCACGCGCACGAAGCGGCCGAGGAATTCCTGTTCGAGTTTCGCCAGCGACTCCTCGATCAAAAACTCGCGCTCGGCGGTGCGTACCGTCACGTACTTGAGTTCGGCCTTGAGAAACGCGATCGCGGCGACCGGTATCAGATGAATGCGTCCGCGCTCGTTGACCGACAGGTGGGTGCGTGCCTCGGGTTTCAGTTCGCGCAGCACGTCGAGCCGCAGCGGCGTGACGGTCCGCACGTGCGACAGCGCTTCGAACAGCCGCCCGAGGCGGATCGGCTTGAGCAGGTAATCGACGGCATGCACTTCAAACGCCTTCAGCGCATACGCATCGTACGCGGTCGTGAAGATCACCGCCGGCGGCTCGTCGAGCTTCTGGAGATGCTGGGCGACTTCGAGTCCGTCCATTTCCGGCATGCGGATGTCGAGCAACACGACGTCGGCCCCGCACTCCGGCAGCATGGCGAGCGCGCTCCTGCCGTTTTCCGCCTCGCCCGCGATCTCGAGCGGCATCTGGAACGCGCAGTCCGCGAGCAGGTCGCGGATGCGGTTGCGCGCGGGCGCTTCGTCGTCGACGATCAGCACGCGCAGCGGCGCGTTGGCTGTCATTGCGCGCCCGCCTTCCGATACGGAATCACGATGTGCACCCGGTACGAATCCGCGTTCTCGGTGGTCCTGATACTCGCTTCGGCATCGAAGTGCAGCGCCAGCCGCTCGCGGATGTTGGCGAGCGCCATGCGGTTGCCGCCGTGGCGCTCCCCTTCCTGCCGGTAGGGGTTGCACAGCAGGATATGCACCTCGTCGCGATCGCGATGGATGCGGATGGAGATGACGCCGGGCTCGCTGCGCGGCTCGATGCCGTGGTAGACGGCGTTTTCCAGCAGCGGCTGCAGCACCAGCGGCGGGATCAGCGCATCGGGTGGCGCATCAGCGATATCCCACTCGACCTGCAGGCGTGCGCCAAGTCGCAGCTGCTCGATACTCAGGTATTGCCTGGCAAGCTCGATTTCACCTGCAATCGGCCCCAGCTGACGGCGCCATCAGCACCCGGAACAGATCGGAGAGATCCTCGAGTACCTGCTCGGCGCGCCGGGGGTCCTGGCGTATCAGGCTCAGCACGGCGTTGATGCTGTTGAACAGGAAGTGCGGCCGGATGCGCGCCTGCAGCGCCTGCAGTCGCGCCTCCGGGAGCGCCGGCGACAGCGCGCGGCCGCGCAAATCGAAATAGCCGATCAGGACTCCAGTCACGAACAGCGTGAGTAGCCAGTAGTCCACGAGCACGCCCAAGCCCCGGAACGCGTTCAGCCCGAACAAATACACCACGCTGGTGACCGCGAGCTCGATCGCGATGAGCACCGCGATCGCGTACGGATAACGCAGCCGGTGCAACCACGGATTGGCGGCCGCAAGGACAAGCAGGCTGGCGAGCAGGATCGGCTGCACCAGTGCCGACAGGTCGATCAGTTCCTCCATCAAGGCCCGCGACTCTTCGGCCTTGAGCAGCGCCGCGGCAAGAGACATGCCGCCGACGATTACCAGAATACGCAGCAAAATCCCGAGGTTGCGGAAGTCCGGAAGGGCGCCGGTGTTGGCGTTTTGATTTATACTCATCGCTTGATTATCGAAGAGCGCACCCAGTGACGCAAGAGAAACCCAAAGACGCCGCGGCGCCATGGTCGGGACGGTTCAACGAGCCGGTGGCCGAGCTGGTCAAGCGCTATACCGCTTCGGTCGGTTTCGACCGGCGGCTTGCCGAGTTCGACATCGAGTGCTCGGTAGCGCACGCGCGCATGCTGCACGCAGCCGCCATCCTGAGCGCCGGGGACCTGGCGGCCATCGAGCGGGGCCTCGTGCAAATCCGGGACGAAATCCGCTCCAACACATTCGAGTGGTCACTAGACCTCGAAGACGTGCACATGAACATCGAAAGCCGGCTGACCGCCATGATCGGCGACGCCGGCAAGCGGCTGCACACCGCGCGCTCGCGCAACGACCAGGTCGCGACCGACGTGCGTTTGTACCTGCGCGCGGCGATCGATGAAATCGTCACGTTGATCAGGGCGGCGCAGCACGGATTGCTCGAGCTTGCCGGCCGGCACACGGACACCATCATGCCCGGCTTCACGCACCTTCAGGTCGCGCAACCGGTGTCGTACGGGCACCACCTGATGGCGTACTTCGAGATGCTCGCGCGTGACGCGCAGCGGCTCACCGACTGCCGCAAGCGCCTCAACCGGCTGCCGCTCGGCGCCGCGGCGCTTGCCGGCACGACCTTCCCGATCGACCGCATGATGGTTGCCAGGGAGCTTGGTTTCGACGGCGTGTGCGAGAACTCGCTCGACGCGGTATCCGATCGCGACTTCGCCGTCGAATTCTGCGCCGCCGCCGCGCTCGTGATGGTGCACCTGTCGCGCTTCTGCGAGGAAGTCATCATCTGGATGAACCCGCGCTTTGCGTTTATCGACCTCGCCGATCGCTTCTGCACCGGTTCGTCGATGATGCCGCAGAAGAAGAACCCCGACGTGCCGGAGCTGATCCGCGGCAAGACCGGTCGCGTCAACGGCCACCTCATCGCGCTGCTGACGTTGATGAAAGCGCAGCCGCTCGCGTACAACAAGGACAACCAGGAAGACAAAGAGCCTTTGTTCGACACCGTTGATACTCTCACCGCGAGCCTGCGGGTGTTCGCCGAGTTGCTGGGCGGGATCACGGTCAACGCCGAGGCGATGCGCCGCGCCGCGCTCGAGGGTTATGCGACCGCGACCGATCTCGCCGACTATCTGGTAAAAAAGGGCGCGCCGTTTCGCGAAGCGCACGAAGCGGTCGCGCAGGCCGTGCGTTTTGCCGAGGGCCGCGGCTGCGATCTCGCCGGGTTAAAGCTGCCCGATCTGCAGCAATTCTCGCCACTGATCGGCGACGACGTGTTCGCCGCATTAACGCTCGAAGGCGCGCTCAATGCGCGCAGTCACATCGGCGGCACCGCACCGGCGCGGGTCAAGCAGGCGATCGCCAAAGCCAGGAAGGCGCTCTCGTAGGGCGCAGATTTATCGCGCCACATTGTTGGCACGGCCAGAAAAAAGGGGCCAGGCTCGAATTTTAAGAATTCGAAGAATTCGAGCCTGGCCCCTTTTTCGTTCTTTTTCGCTTTATCAGCCCCACCGCAACCATTCGGCGCGATAAATCCGCGCCCTACGCGGGTCGGGCCGATGCCATGGTCGACCGGTTGCGTGCGGAAATTTGAGCGCAACATCCGGATAGAAAACTGGGTCGGCATGGCCTTATCATGCCGCATATGAATTCTGACGCGAAGAAAACGCTGCTGTGGCGCCGCGTGCTGGCGCGCGACGCGGCTGCCGACGGCAAGTTCGTCTACGCGGTGCGAACCACCGGCATTTATTGCCGCCCGTCATGTCCGAGCCGGCGGCCCAGGTTCGAGTCGGTCGAGTTCTACCCCGCGCCCGCCGCGGCCGAGCGCGCGGGGTTCAGACCGTGCAAAAGATGCGCTCCCCACCAGCCCGATTGTCGGCGTACAGCGGTGCTCGCGGCGTGCCGCTACATCGACGAGCACTGCGACAAACGCCTGACGCTGGCAACGCTGGCGCGCCGCATCGGAGTCAGCCCGTTCCACCTGCAACGCGTTTTCAAGAGCATCGTCGGCGTGTCACCGCGCGAGTATCAGGAAACGCGGCGCATCGCGCGCTTCAAAAGCGGAGTGAGCAACGGCGGCACAGTTAGCAGCGCGACGTACGATGCCGGTTTCGGCTCGAGCAGCCGTTTATATGAAAAGTCGGCGCAACTCGGCATGACCCCCGCGCGCTACCGCAACAAAGGTGCGGGGCTCGCGATGGCGTTCACCACTTTCGATTCACCGCTGGGTAAGGTCCTCGTGGCCGCGACCGAGCGCGGGGTCTGCAGCGTTGGCCTTGGCGCAAACGCGTCCACGCTCGAAGCTGCGCTGCGCGGGGAATTCAGTGCGGCGGTGGTTGCTCGCGACGACCGTAGCCTGTGTGATTACGCGCGCCGAATCGCGCGCTACCTCGCCGGTGGCAAGCCGGATCTCGATCTGCCGCTCGACATCCGCGCCACCGCGTTCCAGCGCAAGGTGTGGAACCTCCTGCGCGCGATTCCCTACGGAACGACGCGCAGCTACAGCGACATCGCACGCCGCGCCGGCAAGCCGAATGCGGTGCGCGCCGTGGCGCGGGCGATTGCGACCAACCCGGTCGCGCTGTTGATTCCGTGTCACCGCGCGATCAGGAAAAGTGGCGAACTCGCCGGTTACCGCTGGGGCGTCGCGCGCAAAGCGGCGCTGCTTGCCCGGGAAAGCGCGCTTAAGCCTTGAGCATCGACAACATCGCGCGGCGGGCCGCTTCCGATACGCCGCCGCCGTGCTTCAGGAAGCTCTCTACCGCGCGCTCGACAGGATATTCGATGCGCTCGAACTGGCGCAGGTTGAAAAACTTGATGTCCGGCAATGACCGCGTCACCAGCCTGCCGGTTTTCATCTCGACGAACGAAATCTTGATTTTCCCGATCCTGTAGACGATCGCGTGGTGCGCGTTCTTGTCGCGATAGACGCCAAGCACCTTCTTGTTGTGCCTGATGTCGGCGTCGTCGAGCGGCAGCTGTAACTGCTCCGTGCGCGCACCGCGGCGTTTCGAACGACGTTGGGATTTAGTTCGCATGATGTCGCAACCGGGATTTTACACACTGAATGCTCCCCTCGCCCGGTTGCGGGAGAGGGGCGGGGGTGAGGGCAATAGTCAGAAATGAAATCAGACTTTCGCTGTAAAAAATGCCGCTACCACGGTGATATTGTCTCTTCCTCCGTTATTGTTGGCTTCGTCGACAAGCCTCGTGCATGCGGACTCGGGCAGATCGTCGCTTGCGATAATCATCAGCACCTCATCGTCCGCGACCATCGTACTCAGTCCGTCGGAGCAGAGCAGAAGCCTGTCTCCGTCCATAATATCAAACTCTGTTACATCGATTTCGAGCGCTTCGTCACTCCCCAGCGCCCGGGTGAGCAGGTTTCTGTACTCGGACACTTCGGCTTCCTCTTTTGATAGAAGGCCCTGCCGAACCTGTTCCGCAACGACCGAATGGTCGTCCGTAAGCTGGGAAATCGTGCCGGACCTGACAAGATAGGCCCTGCTGTCTCCGGCATGAGCTATGCTCACCCTGTTGCCGTCTGCCAGCGCGGCCACGATGGTGGTCCCCATTCCCTTCCAGGAGGGGTTGTTTTTCGCCGCCTCGCATACAACCTGATTTGCAAGCCTGATCCCGGATACGAGCCGGTTCGACGCATCGGACCGCCCGGAGTCGGAGCGACCGATGAGCGGCTCGCCTCCGGCGCATGACTTTCTTATATAGCCGCTTAAGGCCTCGACCGCCATTCTGCTGGCCACTTCGCCTGCAGAATGCCCGCCCATGCCGTCGGCCAC
>JACPTJ010000134.1 GCA_016192835.1 Betaproteobacteria bacterium | reverse complement strand
TTGATGCCCGCCGCGGCGGCGGCCTCGATGACCGCCGTGGTCGGAAACGACGGGAGAATATTGATGCCTTCGCGCTTGAGTATTTCCGCGACAGCGTCGATTGTGCGCATGAGGCACCCCTTTCATCTGGTTAGTAAGTGGGTATGACGGCACAGAATTGCCGCGGTCCGGGGATTTTGCCATAGACCGCCACGGGAAGGCGCGCACGGAAACCGGCTCGAAGGCGGACGAGAGGGACGGGAGCGCTCCGCTGATAATGTTGACATGGCAACATAAATATACTAGTATTCTCCCATGCCGAATCGAGCTCCCGTGAAGAAGCGCAAGCCGGGCCGTCCCAGGGTCAATCCACTCCCCAGGATGGAGCAGTTACGCGTTGCCAAGCGCGCGCAGCGGCAACGTGACCGGGCAGCGGGACTCGCCCTTTGCCAGGTCAAGCTTCCCACAAATACCGCCGAGCTGCTCCGCTCCGCGATGGCCATCCCGGGGTTCGACGCGGAACTCGAGAAATTCCTGGGCGATGCAGTCGTTAAAGTGCGGGATTTTCCGACTCTGCAGTTGTTGTGCTGGAACCGCGTGGACCCGTTTATCACGGACCGGGATGCATTTGGGCTGTACGAACGCAACTGGCGGTTCGTCGACACGAAGAACATGCCCGACCTCGAGCGGAACCTGATCCGCCGGCTTGCCGATAGGTACGGCCACGGCGTGGTGAATGTGCAACTTTCCGCGCTGCGAGCGCCTCGTAGGCGGCGCAATTCATGTGCTCAAGCATTGACCCCTAAATCACGCCACGCTGTTTGAGCTCCCGCTGCTCGATTTCGCTGTAGCCGAGCGCTCCCAGGACTTCGGCATTGTGCGCGCCGAGCGTGGGGCCGAGCCACTCGGTCGCGCCCGGCGTCTCGGAAAGCCTGGGCACGATGCCGGGAAGCTTGACCGGTTTGCCGTCGGGAAGCTGATGCTGCTCGAGCATGCCGCGCGCGGCATAATGCGCGTCCTTGAGGATATCGGCCGCGTCGTAGACCTTGCCCGATGGCACTTCCGCCTGTTCGAGCGCCGCGAGCACTTGTTCGAGGTCGTGTTGCTGCGTCCAATCGGCGGTCGCGCGGTCGATCTCCCCGGTGCGAGGAACGCGGCCGGCGTTGGTCGCGAGCTGCGGATCGTTGGCGAGATCGGCGCGGCCGATCGCCGTCATCAGGCGCTTGAAGATCGAATCGTTGTTGGCGCCGATGATCACGAACTTGCCGTCGCGCGTCGGGTACGTGTTCGACGGCACGATGCCGGGCAGCGCGTTGCCGGCGCGCTCGCGTATGAAACCGAGCACGTCGAATTCCGGCACCAGGCTTTCCATCATGTTGAACACCGCCTCGTACAGCGCGACGTCGACGAACTGGCCGCGCCCGCCGTTCACGTCGCGGTGGTGCAGCGCCATCATGGCGCCGATCACGCCGTGGAGCGCCGCGATTGAATCGCCGATCGAGATGCCGAGGCGCACCGGCGGACGATCGGGATAGCCGGTGACGTAACGCATACCGCCCATCGCCTCGGCAACCACGCCAAAACCGGGACGATCGCGGTACGGCCCGCTCTGGCCGTAGCCGGACAGCCGCACCATGATGAGACGCGGGTTGATTGCCGAGAGCTGCTCCCAGCCGAGGTTCCACTTTTCGAGCGCGCCCGGGCGGAAATTCTCGATCACGATATCGGCGTCAGTGGCGAGTTTGCGCACGATCTCCTGGCCTTCCGGCACGCGCAGGTTGACCGTCACCGACTTCTTGTTGCGTGACTGCACGTACCACCATAGCGACGTGTCTCCGTGCATCTTGCGCCACTGCCGCAGCTGGTCGCCGCCCTGCGGCGATTCGATCTTGATCACCTCGGCGCCGAACTCCGCGAAGATACGGCTGCACGAGGGACCCGCGATCAGCGTCCCCAGCTCGACGACCTTGACGCCTTTCAATGGCGGTAATTTTGGCTCACCCATATAATCGCTGATCCGTCGGAAGTTGCAGCTAATGCCGCAAGACCCCATTGTATTGAGAATCGTGAAAGTGGATGACAAACCTTCCCCTCACCCTGGCCCTCCCCCGCAAGCGGGGCGAGGGAACACCCCCTCTCCCGCCTGCGCGGGAGAGGGTCGGGGTGAGGGTGGGCATTCGCCAATGCAATTATTCATGGGTGGCAGGCACTTTTACGAACATCAATAATATGCCGAAAGAGTCCCTGTTCTCCATCCTGTCGCGCTCGCCGTGGTGGCTGAGCGTGCTGATCGCCGCGGTAATGTTCGCCGGGGTGCGCCTGTTCCTCCCCGACATTGCGGCATTTTTCGCGACGCTGCCGTTTCTCGCGATCGCCGGCTACGCCCTCTGGCGCCAGTTGCGCACGCCCAGCGTCACCAACGCTGCGGAAATACTCGGCAGGCTGCGCGCCATGTCGTGGGAGGATTTCTCGGCAGTCATCGGCGAGGCGTTCCGGCGCGACGGTTATACCGTCACCGCAATCCCGGGCAGCGTCGCGGATCTCGAATTGCGCAGGAACGGCCGCGTGTCGGTGGTGTGCTGCAAACGCTGGAAAGTCGCGCAGACCGGCGCCGGTCCGCTGCGCGAACTCTACGCGGCCAAGCAGGCGCGCGACGCGCAGGAGTGCATTTACGTCGCAGCCGGCGATTTCACCGCCAACGCGCGCGCCTACGCCACTGAAAAAGCGTTACGGCTGTTGCACGACGCAGCGCTGGCCACGCTGGTTGCGCGCGTCGAGCGCGGGAAAAGACGCTGGATTTCCCGCTAAGCGGTCACCCGCATAGCGATTTCTTTCATTACCGTCACGCGGCTCCCTTCACCGGCTCATAGGCCGCAGCCAGCTCTTTCTTCGACTCGAAGTAATTGCGCAAAGTCGCCTCGTGGAACGCGAGCGCCGCCGCATCGCAATCCGCCTGTGGCCGCGGCTCGGGATCGAAATTCCCGTGGTCAATGCCGCGCACCCGCATCGCGGTCAGCCGCGCCGAACCGGTGAAACGCACCCGCGCCGGGATATAGCTGATGCCAATGCCGAGACGGCGGTCACTGGAGCGGTTGGGACCCGAGCCGTGAATCAGCAGCGTATGGTGCAGCGAAAACTCGCCGGGCTTGAGCGGTTGATCGACCGCCGCGCTTTCGTCGATCGCGTTGGTAACCGACTGGCTGCGCGGCAGCATGCTTTTGCGTCCGGTCTGCTGCGACGAATGATGCATCAGACCGTGATGATGGCTGCCGGGTATGACCTGCACGCAGCCGCTCTCCGGCGAGCTTTCCGAGAGCGCCACCCAGGCCGTGATTTGCTCTTTCGGCTCGAGGCCGAAATAGGAAGCGTCCTGGTGCCAGCCGACATAAGCGTCATCGCGCGCGTTCTTGAGCCACATCGTCAGCGTATAAATCAGGATATCCGGCCCGATCAGGGATTCCACCGCGTCCAGAACGGCGGGATGGCGCGCGATTTCGTCCACCCAGGTGAACACGAGGTGTGATTTGGACCCGAGCTTGCCGACTTGCAACGGCCCAAACCGCGCTTCGCTCTCCTCCAGCCGCCGGCGGTAGGCCAGCGTCTGTTCCGCCGAAAACGCACGCAGCGGCGAAACGTAGCCGTCGCTCCGGTAGTGCTCGATTTGCCGCGCGTTCAAACTTCCTGCCATGGATCGTCTCCTCGGGGTTCGTTACCCGATGCGGGCACCCGACGCATTAATCGGCATCACCAAGGGCCGCCGCTAAACCCGCGCGGCACGTCGAACCGATCGGTCAGATTATCGCACGACTCAGCGCGGGCGGCGGGAATAAGCCTCGTCAAACGCGGCTTCGAGCTGAGGATGCGCGCCGCGCACCCGATCGATGACCTGCTTCGCCCAGTCGAAGTACTCCTGCTGGCGTTCGAGACTCCACGTCACCGGCGGGCTCGCCGCGATATCGCGCAGATTGCAGATCTTGTCGGCGAGCTTTACCAGCTTGGCCTGGTGACTCGCGTGCGCGGAGTGTTCGATCTGCCTGCGCTTGCGCTCGACTCTTGGCAGACTCTGGTCGTCGGTAACTTCCAGCACGATGTCGCGGATCAGCTCCCCGAACTCGCGCGCGAGCTCGTCCGGCCGGGTTTCGGTGTCCTCGATGGTGTCGTGCAGCAGCGCCGCGCAGATCACCTCGGGATCACAAATGCCGCCCTCGTTCACGAGCACGTTGGCAAGCGTGATCGGGTGATTGATATAGGGGGATGCGTGCACGTCCTTGCGCCGCTGGTCGCGATGCTTGTGCGCCGCGAATTCGAGCGCGTGCAGTATCAGTTCAAGGTCGGTGCGACGAAGTTTGCGTTTGGTCATACAGGAAAAAACTCATGCGGGGATCACACCGATTGCGGCGGAATGCACGTCAGACTTTCAGCGCGGCCTCGGGTCGATCGGGACGCGGCCGGCGAGTCCGAACAGCTGCTCGAGATATGCGCCGTAGGAAAACAGTTGCGCCTCCGAACGCAGCGGTCCGGCCACCTGCAGGCCGACCGGCAACGCAGATCAGCAGATCGTAGTTCTCGAAAAACCTCGCCATGCGCCGGATCAATTCGCCGTGCGCGATTTCCGCGGCGACGACTTCCGGCAGCTTCAGGCCCAGGCCGAACTCGGTGTTCCCGATCACCTCGGGCTTGAGCAGGTGACGGTGCTTCTCGAGCAGCGGCGCGATGCGCGCGATGTAGATCGCGCCGCGCAGCACGAGGAAGTTCCTGACCGCATCCGACAGGTCCGGGTGAGCTTCCTCGACGATCACGCCATCGCCGGCGATTTTACGCGCCGCCGCCTCGCACACCGCGCGCACCTCGCGATGGATCACGGGTGCGACGCCGAGATCGACGCTATAGGCGACGCACTTCGGCTTCTGCGCATGCGCTGCAGCCGCCGCATAACTCGCTACGGACGCGGGATGCGACAGCGGGTCCAGCGGATGCGCGCCGGACTCGCAATCGAACATCAGCGCGCAATCGGCGACGTTGCGCGCCATCGGCCCTTCAACGGAAAGCGCCGAGAACGGCTGCTTTTGCGTGCGCGGCACCATACCGGGGCTGGGCCGCAAACCCACCGTGGAACAGAAGCTCGAAGGCGTGCGGATGCTGCCGCCGAAATCGCCGCCGGTGGCGAGCCACACCTGGCCGCTGGCGAGCGCCGCCGCCGACCCGCCCGACGAACCGCTCGGCGTCATGCGCGTATCCCACGGATTGCGCGTCACGCCGAACACGTCGTTGAAGGTGTTGCCGCCCGCCGCAAATTCCGGCAGATTGGATTTGCCGATCACAAGCGCGCCGTGGCCTTCGAGC
>JACPTJ010000133.1 GCA_016192835.1 Betaproteobacteria bacterium | reverse complement strand
TGGTGCCGGTCGCGCGCGCGCGCGGCGTCTGGCTGTACGACTTCGACGGCCGGTGCTACCTCGACGCGATCAGTTCGTGGTGGGTCAATTTGTTCGGCCACGCCAATCCGCGCATCAACGCGGCGCTCGCCGCGCAACTCGAAGAACTGGAGCACGTGATCCTCGCCGGCTTCACCCACGAGCCCGTGGTGCAGTTATCCGAACGCCTGAGCGCATTGACCGGCGGCTGGCTCGGTCACTGCTTCTACGCCAGCGATGGTGCATCGGCAACCGAGATTGCACTGAAAATGAGCTTTCATTTCTGGCGCAACCGCGGGCAACCGCAGAAGACCGGCTTCGTCAGCCTCGCCAACAGCTATCACGGCGAGACGCTGGGCGCGCTGTCAGTGACCGACGTGGCGTTATTCAAAGCCACTTATTCGCCGCTGCTGCGGGGTAGCACGCAAGTGCCGAGTCCGGACTGGCGGTGCGCTGCGTCCGGCGAGTCGCCGCGCGCCTATGCGGAACGCTGTGCCGTGACGCTCGAACGGCAGCTCGAGCAGCACCATCGTGAAACCGCGGCCTTCATAATCGAGCCGCTGGTGCAGGGCGCGGCCGGCATGGCGATGCACGACGTTGAGTATCTGCGACGCGCGCGCGCGCTGTGCGACCGTTTCGGAGTCCACTTGATCGCCGACGAGATCATGATTGGCTGCGGCCGCAGCGGCACGTTTTTTGCGCACGAGCAGGCGGGCATCACGCCGGACTTCCTGTGCCTGTCGAAAGGCATCACCGGCGGGTATCTGCCGCTGTCGGTGGTGCTGACAACTGACGCGGTGTACGCGGCGTTTTACGATGACAGCGTTGCGCGCGGCTTTCTGCATTCGCACTCCTACACCGGCAACGCGCTCGCGTGCCGTGCCGCACTCGCCACGCTCGATATCTTCGAGCAGGACCATGTGATCGAGACCAACCGCGCAAAAGCCGAGTATCTTGGCCGCGCTGCGCAACCCCTTGCGCGGCATCCGCGGGTCAGGCATTTCCGCAACACCGGCATGATCTGGGCATTTGATGTCGAGACCGGCGAACCGGCGTTTGCGCGCAGGTTTTATCAAGCCGCGCTTGCGCGGGAACTGCTGCTGCGCCCCATCGGCAATACCGTTTATTTCATGCCGCCGTATACGATCACCGACGCCGAAATCGATTTTCTAGTGGCCGGAACCTGCGCAGCGCTGGAGACAGCGCTCGAGCCAAACAGGCCGCCGGCATGAGGCTTAGTTTTTTAGGTGGGGCGGAGGAAGTGACCGGGTCGTGCTATCTGGTTGAAACCGGGTCGGCGCGCTTCATGGTCGATTGCGGCATGTTCCAGGGCGGCCGCGAGGCGAGCGAAAAGAATTATGGCCGGTTCGCGTTCGACCCGCGCGCGCTCGATTTCGCGCTGCTCACGCACGCTCACATCGACCACTCCGGGCTGCTGCCGCGCCTCGTCGCGGCAGGTTTTCGCGGCCAGGTGTTCACGACCCGCGCGACCGTCGATTTGCTGCGCGTGATGCTGCTCGATGCCGCGCATATCCAGGAAAAGGAAGCCGAGTGGCGCGAGCGCGCGGCGCGGCGCGGCAGGAGTGAGGAGCGCAAGCACCCCGAGCCGCTCTACACCATCGCCGAGGCCGAAACCTGCTGCAAGCAGTTGCATGCCGTCGACTACGATGCCATCATCAACCCGCATGCCGGCGTGCGCTGCCGCTTTCGCGACGCCGGGCACATCCTCGGCGCGGCGATCATCGAGGTGTGGCTCGAGGGCGAGGGCGGCTCGCGCAAGGTGGTGTTCTCGGGCGACATCGGCCCGCCGGGGCGGCCGGTGGTGCGCGATCCGTCGCCGGTCACGGACGCCGACTACGTGTTGATCGAATCGACTTACGGTAACCGCCTGCACAAATCGCTGCCGGACACCATCAAGGAGTTGACCCATGCCATCAACGACACGCTGAGCCACAAGCATGGCAACGTCATCGTGCCGGCATTCGCGGTCGGCCGCACCCAGGAACTGCTGTTCCTGCTCGGCGACCTCTACCGGCAGGGCAAGCTTCCGGATATGCATAACATCTATGTCGATTCACCTCTTGCGACCCACGCCACCGAAATCACGCTCAAGCATCGCGCGCTGCTCGATCCGGAAGCGCGCAATACGCTGGCAGCAATGCTCGCGCCGAATGGCCGCCCGCGCGTGGTCTTTGTCGAAGATGTCGAGGAGTCGATGGCGCTCAACCGCATTGGCAGCGGTGCAGTGATCATTTCGGCGAGCGGCATGTGCGACGCCGGCCGCATCAAGCATCACCTCGCGCATAATCTTGGCCGTAAAGAATGCACTATCGTGATTACCGGATTTCAGGCGCAAGGAACGCTCGGCCGCCGTATCGTCGACGGGGCGGCATCCGTGCGCATCTTCGGCGAAGACGTTTCCGTTCAGGCCGATGTCTACACCATCGGTGGGCTCTCCGCGCACGCCGATCAGGCGGGACTGCTGGCGTGGCTGCGCCACTTTCGGCGCGCCCCCCGCCAGACGTTCGTGGTGCACGGCGAGGCTGATACCGCGCGGCTCTTTTGCGATGCGGTGCGCGCACAACTGGGCTGGAACGCGACCGTGCCGGCCGCGCATTCAGTGGTGACAATCTGACATGCGCGCGCTGCGATT
>JACPTJ010000132.1 GCA_016192835.1 Betaproteobacteria bacterium | reverse complement strand
CATGACGCACGGTGAAAAGGCCGCCGCCTATATGGCCGATGGGTTTGCGCGAGCGTCGGGGTGGCCGGGCGTCTGTCTCGCGCAACACGTGGGCGGGTCCAATCTGGCGGCAGGGTTGAAGGACGCCTACCTCGCGGGCTCACCGGTGATTGCGATGACCGGCGGTCCGGCGCAGTTGGCGCGGCTTTCACCGTCACGCAGCGCTTTGCATCGCGGCATACGCATTTCTGCTCGCCGAGCGAGTAGCCGGGCCAAAAAACTGGTTTACTATCAGGCATTCATCATCCACCACCATCGAAAGGAGATAAGGACATGCGCTTTACCGAACGAGTGGCCGTGGTGGTTGGAGCGGGCCAGGGAGGGATAGGGGCAGCGATTGTAAGGCGCTTTGCCAGTGAAGGCGCTCGGGTACTTGCCTGCGATAAAGATACGCTGCGACTCGAAGCGCTGCGGTCCGAAACGGGTGAAGCCGCCAGCACCGTTCGGTTCCACCCGATGGACGTCGGCCGGTCCGAAGATATTCGACGCATGGTCGAAACTGCCCTGGGCGCCTTCGGAAAAATTGATATTCTCGTCAACTGCGCCGGCATTTCGCCGAAGAAGCAGTTTTTGGAATACACCGAGGCAGACTGGGACGCGGTTCAGAATATCAACCTGAAGGGAGCCTTTTTGTGCGCCCGGGCCGTGGCCGAGCCCATGATGGCAGAAAAATACGGGCGGATCGTAATGCTCTCCTCCTCATCCTGGCGCAATGGTGGCGTCGCCGGCGGCATCCCGTACGGCGCTTCGAAGGCGGGAATAATCGGCCTGACCCGCTCCCTCGCCCGAGCGCTCGGCCCTCATGGCATTACCGTGAATGCAATTGCGCCGGGGCCAACGCTGACCGCTCTCACCCAAAACTGGCTTCCGGATCGGGCCAAGGAAGTCGTGGCTCAGGTTCCGATGGGCCGCCTGGGCCGACCCGAAGATACTGCGGCCGCCGCGGTCTTCCTCGCTTCGGACGACGCTTCCTACATCACCGGAGTCTGTCTGGATGTAAACGGCGGGATTGTGATGGGCTGATCCGCGCTATTGGACGCGGATGCCGGCGCCCTTGATGATCTTCGCCATGCGCACGACCTCGTCCTCGATGAACGCATCAAACTCCTCCGGCGACGTCGGACGCAGCGTCGCGCCTTGGGTGAGCATGCGCTCCTTCATGTCCGGCAATCCGAGGATGCGCGCAATTTCCTGCGCAAGCTTGCCCTTCACATGCTTCGGTATCTTGGCCGGGGCGAGCATGCCGTACCACACGCTGTAGTCAAATCCGGGCAAGCCGCCGGATTCGGCGACCGAAGGAATGTCCGGCAATACGGGCGAGCGGTCCTTGGTGCTGACGGCAAGCCCGGTGAGCCTGCCGGCCTTGATAAGCGACACGACCCCGGTAATCGGGGCGAAGTAATACTGGACGCTTCCGCCGATAACATTGTTGATAGCCTCGGGAGAGCCCTTGTACGGGACGTGCACCACCTTGATGCCCGCGGCGATAATGAACACCTCGCCGTTCATATGGGTGCCGCTGCCCACGCCCGCGGAGCCGTAGTTGATCTGCCCGGGTTTGGATTTCGCCAGCGAGATCAAATCGCGCACCGATTTGAGCCCCAGCGCCGGGCTAACCACCAACACGTTCGGCACATCCGCCAGAAACGTAATCCCGGCGAAATCCTTGAGCGTGTCGTACGGCAGCTTGCTGTAAAGCGATGCGTTGACCGCATGACCGCTGGATGCGACCATCAGCGTGTAGCCGTCGGGCGTCGCCCCCTTGAGAATGTCCGAGGCGATCACGCCGCCCGCGCCGGGACGATTATCCACCACGATCGGCTGGCCCGAGCTCTCGGTGAGTTTCTGGCCGACCGCGCGCGCGAGAAGATCCGTCACGCTGCCCGGCGTGAACCCGACCAGTATGCGGATTGGCTTGTTCGGGTACTGCTCTTGAGCATGAACCGCCCCCGCTGCCGGCAACACCATACCCGCGACCACGATCAACGCCCCTATTTTCAGCATGATTTTCTCCTCAGAGTAAGATCAAAGCCCCGCCTGACCACACACTTCGAATGCCAATCTGCGGAAGGAACATCGCCCTAGCGATTGCCAAGGAACCCACCCTGCAACAATCTACAGCGGAGCAAAGGCGCCATCAACGCTGATCGTCTGCCCCATGACCGCGCCGACGTCGTCCGACAGCAGGAACAGCGCAAGCGGCACCACCTCTTCCGGAGCAATAAAGCGCTTGGTCGGCATCTTGTCGATAAAGATCTTGCGCGTTTCCTCGACGCTCTTGCCGAAGTCCTTGGCGAACTTGCGCATGCTGTCCTCCACCATCTCGGTCAGCACAAAGCCCGGGCAGATGGCATTCACGTTCACGTTGTGCGGCGCCGCTTCCACCGCAATCTCGCGCGTGAATCCCATCAGCGCATGCTTGGAAGCAACGTAGGCGGCGCGGTTGGGACCTATCGCCACCTTGCCCGAGGTGGAGATGATGTTCAGGATGCGGCCCTGGCGCCGCTCGAACATCTCGCCGATGACCGCGCGCGTCGTGTAGAAATAGGAATGCACGTTAACGGCAAACGTGCGATGCCATACCTCTTCGGAGTGGTTGGCGATGCCCTCGTTATCCAGCACGCCCGCGCTGTTGACAAGGCCGTGAATGACCTTGAGTTCCTTGCGCGCCAGGTCTACCGCACGCTTGACCTGGTCCCTGTCCGCGACGTCGGTGGGAATGGCCACCGCGCGACATCCCTTGCTCTTCGCTTCCGCGACGAGTTCTTCCAGCGCCGATTTTGTCCGCGCGATAAGCGCCAGATTGGCCCCCTCCGCGATCAGTCCCTTGACAATCGCCCGGCCGATGCCCTTACTGGCTCCCGTCACGATCACGTTCTTGTCCGTAAAACGCATGCATCCCTCCGTTAAGCCGTTAAGCGCCAGGCCCCGTCGGGCCTCCCTGCATTGACGTCTACGATCGCCGCCTTATTTCCTTGGCTTCAACATCCGGTTCCACGCCTCCAGCCGCTCGCTCGACTTGCCACTGGCAACTGCGGTCTCGGCGGCTGCCGCGACGAGCTCGGTGAACAAGCGGTCGGTCAGTGGCGCGTTGCGCAGACGCAGTTCCTTGCGCACCTGGGCAAGAATTTCGTTCGCCGACTCCGTGCTCAGATCGCCGAGGTTCATCTGTTTGGCCTTGCGCTTGATCGCCATCGGTCCGGAATAATGGCAAAGCGCGACATAATCGGAGCTGCCCAGCGTTTTCGGCGACCAGGCGTTGAACGACCATAAATCGCCCGCGGGCAGCACGTAGTGCACCTCTGCGGCGTGGGAGAAAGCGGTCCGGCCGGTGCCCGCCAGATGGGCGGGTATCGGCTGATTCCAAACATCGGCAACGAATTCCGAGAGCTCGCGGAACGCATCGAGCCGAATGCCCATGTTGTAGCCGTAGAAAATCTCCAGCACCGCGGCCAGAACCGCGATGTTGGGAACCCCCGCACGCTCGCCCAGGCCGTTGATGCATCCCTCCAGAATTTCCGCACCGCCCTGCAGCGCGGACAACTGGCCCGCGGTGGCGAGGTCGAAATCATTGTGGCTGTGTATCGCGAGCGGGATGTTGCCGATCATCTGCTTGACCACCTTGGCGTGGTGCTCGTAGACCGCCGGGATGCAGGGCGCGCAGATATCGTCGATGCGCAGGATATCGACGCCCGCCTCGGCGAGCCGGCTCGCGATCGTTTTCAGGCGTTCAAGGTCCAGGCGCGAGAAGTCCATCAGGTTGACGCTGATCAGCGCGCCCTTCTTGCTCTTCGCGTATTGCACCGCTTCGCACGCCTTGTCGAGCGCTTCTTCGCGCGAAATCTTCATGCCGCCCATCGACTCGACGAGTTGGTAGTTGTAGTCGGAGATCGCGTACGCGAGGCAAATGATGTCCGAGCCAACATCGAGGCAGAGGTCGATCTCGTGCTTGCACAGTTCGGGATTGAGCGCGGCGGTGGGGTGAACCAGCGCCTGCACCTTGAACTTGAGTCCCAGCTTCTTGACCTGGCGAATCTCTTCGGGATCATCGTGGTGCATCTCGACGATCGGTATGCCCACCGCATCGATGCGCCGGGCGAATTCCACCACATCATCCAGATGCAGGGATACGCCGTCGACCTGCCGGCCTTCGCGCAGCGTCATATCCATGAGCTGGACTTTCGGCGGCAAGTCCATTCCGGCGCGAACCTTGGGGTCAAAGTTATAAGGGCTGACCGCCCACATGCCTTCCCGGTAACCTAACGCTTGAGTCATATTCGCTCCTTGAGGTGCAATGGTTGTTTCATTTCACTTTCCTTTTCAACGCCGGGAAAGGATCGCTTTCCTGCGCGTGGCCGCCGACAGGCTTGCCCGCGTCGTTGTTTTAATAACGATAGCTCAGAGCGATGCATCCCACAAATACGTTTTGGAGATATGATCCATATCAGAATCAGATGGATGAGCGACCGTGATCCACGTTTGACATCACAAGGTCAAGATGACCGCGATGGCGGCACGCGGGAGTTTAGACCCGTCGCGAGGTATGAGGTATAAGATATTGAGATTGCTGGCCTTCGCCCGTCACGGCAGCCGATAAAGACATGGATCTGCGTAGCATCAGCTATTTCGTCAAGATCGCCAACGTCGGCAGCATGACCGGTGCGGCCGACCAGCTCGGCGTCGCGCAATCGGCGTTGAGCCGCCATGTGCGCATGCTCGAGGACGAACTGGGCGTGCCGCTGCTGGTACGGGGACCGCGCGGCGTGCGGTTGACCGGCGCAGGCGTGCAGTTTCTGGAACACTGCCAGCGGGTGATGCGCGAACTCACGCTCGTCAGGGAAGAGGTGCGCGTGCAGAAGGGGGTGCCCCGCGGGAATGTCGTGCTGGGCATATCGCCGACGATCGGTCCATTGCTGTTGCCCGGCGCCATTGAACGGGCACAGCAGCAATGTCCCGACGTCTTCCTGCGGGTGGTTGAAGGCTACAGCCCAGCCCTCTTTGATGCGCTGCTCGCCGGGAAAATCGATCTCGCGGTGTTGATGAGTCCGGTGATGACGCGCGCGCTGACCCTGAGACCGCTCGTATCTGAACCCATCGTGGTGCTGACGCCACCGCAGCCCCGCGCAGCGCGCCGCTTCTACACGCTGGCCGAACTGGCCAAAACGCCGCTGATCGTTACCGCTGCGGGGCGCGAAATCATCGAAGCACAACTGCGCCGCATCGACGCCAAGCCGAACATCCAGATGGAGGTCGGCGCGATCGAACCGATCCGCCGCCTGCTGCTGCGCGGAGTGGGTGTAACGGCACTGCCAGTATCCACCTTCCGCGACGACATCGTTGCCGGGCGCATCGCGGCCTACCCGATTGCCGATGGCGACTTCCAGCGCATGCTTTATCTCGCCCATCCGGCGGACCGTCCGAATTCCGCCGCGTTGGTGGAAATATCGCAGATACTCGTGGCGGAAATGAATTCATTGATCGGCCTTGGGATCTTCGAAATCCCCATGCTTCGCCATCACACGGACCAGGCGAAACGCCTGAGCACGGAGCCCAGGTCCACGCGGAAAAACAAACGCTGAGGGGGCCCGCGGCGCTGCTGCAATCGTGGCGCGGCGGAGGTTTTCCCATCTAACTCTGTATGGACGTGCCCTGCCAGGCGCGTTTCGCATCGACTCGCGCGATCATTTTTGATATGGTTTGCAAATTTTCCGTCACGGAAAAAGGGTAAACGCGGATCGGAGAAGGCAATGGATTTCGATATGGCTGCTCCGGGTTTCGAGAGCATCGTCTCCGGCGCTACGGAACTCGATGTGATTACACACGACGCGCAAGTCTCGGAGGGCCCGGTATGGAACCGGCGCACGGGTCAGTTCTACTGGGTGAGCATTATCGGCAACACCATCTGGAAATGGACGCCGGGCGTTGGCCGGGAGGTGGTCATGCGCCCGAGCCACAAGGCCGACGGCATGACCTTCGACCGGCAGGGTCGTCTGGTCGTGGCGGGTTGGGCGTGGCGGCGTGTCTGGCGCATGGAACTCGACGGCACGATCAAAACACTTTGTTCTCACTACGACGGAAAAAAACTCAATACGCCCAACGACATCGTCGTCAAATCCGACGGCGCCATCTACTTTACCGATCCTCCCGGGGCACTGACCAGTGTCGAGATGCACGGCGAGGATGTGCAGCGCTATCTGGATTATTGCGGCGTGTTCCGCATTTCTCCCGAGGGCGAAACGACGCTGGTGATCCAGGATTTCGTATATCCGAACGGCCTTGCCTTCTCGCCTGACGAATCGCTGCTGTATGTCAATGACAGTCGGGAGTTCCTCATACGGGTGTTCGACGTTCGTCCCGACGGCAGCCTCGGCAGCGGCCGCGTGTTTCATCACCTCTCCGGGACCGGTGAAGGCATGCCCGACGGGCTGAAAGTCGACAGCGCGGGAAATGTTTATTGCACGGGGCCGGGGGGCATCCACGTGATATCCCCGTCAGGCTCGTTGATGGGACGTCTGAAGGTGCCTGCCCACGTGAACAATATGGGATGGGGCGATGACGATTGGCGCAGCCTTTACATTACGTGCGATACGGAGGTTTTCCGCGTGAGGCTCGGGATACCCGGGACTCCAACCTGGTAGGGACGGATGCACCATGACGTGGACATTTGAGCTCGTTTACGGACCGCTCGGAACGCCGCTCGGCGGCCTCGCGTGGGACGGCAGCGGGATGCTGTTCAGCGATATCGGCAACAGCGTAATCCTCCGCTGGGACCCGCGAACCCATACGGTTGCTCCCGCGCGCAAGTATACGAACCGCACCAACGGCATCGCCTTTGGCTCAGAGGGCGTGTTATATGGATGCCAGTCGGGTTCGCGCAGAATCGTCCGCTTCATGCCCGACGGTTCAGCCACCACCACGGCGACGCGCGTTGCCGGAAAAGTACACAACAACCCCTATTTCCTGATCGTTGACCGTCACGAGCGCGTTTGGTTCAGCGATCCCGGCCACAGCCTGATGGCGGTGGGACCAGGGCCCCAGCGTTTTCCTCCCCTCGAGCACCAGTCAGTGCTGCGGCTTTCGCGCGCTGTGCGCCCGACATTCGAGTGGCATCTCGAGCGTATGACTTTCGACACAAACGCACCCACCGGAGTCTCACTTTCGCCCGACGGGACGACACTCTATGTTGCCGAGAGCGACAACCGGCCCGGTGGCGTGAGGGAATTGCGCGCGTATCCTATCGGCGATGACGGAGCGCTCGGTCGCCACACCGTATTGCACGCTTTCGGCTCCGACTACCGGGGAAACCAGCGTGGCGTCGAGGGGATGTGTGTTGACACGAATGGGAACATCATTGCATGCGCGGGCTGGCAGCGCAGCGGGCCGGGTCCCCTGGTGCAGGTCTTTTCACCGGCCGGGGCAGTGCTGGAATCGCACGCTGTGCCTGCCGACCTGCCGCTCAACTGCGCGTTCGGCGATGACGGGCTCGAATCGCTGTACGTGACCACTGCAGCCGGACATCTTTTCCGCGTGCGATCCGTTGGACGCAATGGGCATATGTTATTTCCATAGAGCCGATGGGATTCCGCCACGCGAGGACCACCTGAACTATCCTGGCCATGCGCCGCATATTCCACTCTCACGCGCTCCGGCGCGCAGCTACTGATTGACGCGCTCAAGGTGCACGGGGTGGATATGGTGTTTGGTGTTCCGGGCGAGAGCTATCTGGATGCACTGGACGTGTTCTACGACGCGCAAGACCGGATCAAGTTCGTGATCTGCCGCCAGCCGGCGGAACACCTCTCCCAAGTGTTCCCTCCGTTGCCCATACAACGCCTTCCTTCGGCACTTTGGGATAAAGACTACAAGATATAGAGTAGAATTCGCGCTGCGTGTTTGTTAGCATCCGAGTGAGCAGCAGTCACCCACCAGTCACAATTTTCCAGTCACCAGTCGCCGCCTTTTCGGGGAAGGGAATGCCGTGCCAAAAATGACGGGTATGCGGTTCATTACGTGCCGCAGATGCTGCTCGAAAGTCTGGTTGAAATGGAAGGCTGGGGAATCCGCCGCATCATGACGCACGGTGAAAAGGCCGCCGCCTATATGGCCGATGGGTTTGCGCGAGCGTCGGGGCGGCCGGGCGTCTGTCTCGCGCAACACGTGGGCGGATCCAATCTGGCGGCAGGATTGAAGGACGCCTACCTCGCGGGCTCACCGGTGATTGCGATGACCGGCGGTCCGGCGCCGCTGGCGCGTCACCGGCACGCCTACCAGGAACTCGAGGATTTTTCGCAGTTCGAGCAAACGACCAAATTCAACGCTCACGTCGACGACGTCGCGCGGCTGCCGGATATGCTGCGCCAGGCCTTTCGCGAAGCCACTACCGGTGCACCCGGCCCGGTGCACCTGCAAATGCGCGGCCATCATGCCGAGGTGGCGCATGCCGAAGCCGATCTCAACCTGCTGGTCGAAGAAAGATACCGGCGAGTACCGGCGTTCCGGCCGGCAGCTGAGGCATCGCAAGTCGCAGCGGCAGTCAAACTGTTGAGCGCCGCCGAGCGACCCATCATCGTCGCCGGCGGCGGAGTCGCGTGGTCCAGGGCCGGGGCCGAAGTTGTCGCTCTCGCCGAGAAACTTGCGATTCCGGTTGCGACTTCGCTCAACGCCAAAGGCAGCATACTCGATGCGCATCCGCTATCGGCCGGCGTCGTCGGCACGTATTCGCGCACCTGCGCCAACCGCGCGGTGAGTGAAGCCGATCTCGTGTTCTTCATCGGCAGTCATACCGGTGGACAGGTGACCGCGCGGTGGCAGGTTCCGCGCGCGGGAACACGCGTCATGCATCTCGATATCGACGCGCGCGAGATCGGCCGCAACTATCCGACTGAGCTTGCGCTGCTCGGCGATGCGCGAACCGTGCTGCGGCAAATGCTCGAAGCAGCGGGGCCAGGTGCCGCAGGAAATCGCGCCCAGTGGCTCGCGCGAGTTCGCACGCTGGACGAGGAATGGCGCGCTTCGGTCGCGGCGAATTTCAACTCGGACGCCGTGCCGATGCGTCCCGAGCGCGTTTGCCGCGAGATCATGCGCGCGCTGCCGGAAGGCGGAGTGCTGGTTTGCGATACGGGACATTCAGGCATCTGGGCCGGCACCATGGTCGACTTCACGAAGCCCGGACAGCGCCTGATTCGTTGCGCGGGTTCGCTCGGTTGGGGATTTCCGGGCGCGCTCGGGGTGAAATGCGCGCTGCCCGATAAGCCGGTCGTGTGTTTCGCCGGTGACGGCGGGCTCTATTACCACCTCGGGGAACTCGAGACGGCCGCGCGCTACGGCATCAACCTCGTTGTCGTCGTCAACAACAACAGCGCGCTCAATCAGGAAATTCCGCATTTCGACAAAGCCTACGGCGGCGATCCGAACGAGCGCGGACGCGAAATGTGGGGTTTCAGCCAAGTGAATTTTGCCAGGGTGGCGGAAGCGCTGGGCTGTATCGGAATGCGGGTGGAAAAACCGGCGGAGTTGCCGTCTGCGCTCGAACAGGCGTTCGCCGCCGGGCGGCCGGTGGTAATCGATGCGGTGACCGATCACCGTGCTTTTTCGCAGAAGACTTGGACAGGAGGGGCAGGGGATGGACATTGAACATGAAAGGAGCAGCAGATGATGCACGGAACGCTGGACAATCTGAAGGCTGAAGTCGATATGCTGGCCCCCGGCGCCGAGCGCCTCGTCGGCAAGAATCCGCCGCTCGATATCATCGCCCGGGACATCGTGTTCGGTGAAGGGCCGGTATGGGACGCGCGCGGGAAGCAGCTCTTCTTCGTCGACATCATCGGTGACACGATCTGGAAGTGGCAGCCGGGAAGCGGACTGGAAGTGGTGCTCAGGCCCTCGGTCAAGGCGGACGGCATGGCGCTCGATCTCGAGAACCGGCTCGTCGTCGCCGGCTGGGGCGGGCGTACCGTGTTCCGCATCGAAAAGGACGGTTCATGCACGACGCTCGCCGAGCGCTGGCAGGGCAAGAAGCTCAGCAGCCCCAACGATATCGTCGTGAAGCTGGATGGCTCGATCTGGTTCACTGATCCGGTGGGCGGACTTTATAACGTCGGCATGGTCGGTGATGACCTGCAGCGGTATGCCGACAATCAGCCCGTCTTCCGGATCTCGGCTGACGGCAAGGTAATGACGCTCGTGGCCGACGATATCGTCTACCCGAACGGGCTTTGCTTCTCCCCGGACGAGAAGTTGCTGTACATAAACTGCAGCCGCGAGCGGCTGATCAAGGTGTACGACGTGAAGTCCGACGGCAGTCTGAGCAAAGGGCGGCTTTTTTATCAATACACCGGCCCCGAGCGCGGGGTTCCCGACGGCATGAAATGCGACGTCGAAGGCAACGTTTGGTGCACGGGCCCCGGAGGAATTTTCGCGCACGACCCCAACGGCAAGGTGCTCGCCCGCATCAAGACGCCGGGGCATCACCCCACCAACTTTGCGTGGGGCGACGATGACTGGCGTTCGATGTACATCACCAATATCGGCTCCGTGGTGCGCATCCGGCTGAACATCGCCGGCGTGCCCTCGCGATAATGAGCGTCATGAAAAAGCGTAGCGACGCTCATCCCTCACCCCCGCCCCTCTCCCGGAAGGAGAGGGGAGGTTCGAGCTGCAAATGCGATGTCACGCATTTACAGAAGACGTAGTATTGGAGAAAATACCATGACCTGGGAATTCGAAAAAGTAGCAGGCCCGTACAAAGGCAGGACCGGCGGTCTTGCGTGGGACGGGAACGCAATGCTGTTCAGCGCGGTGCAGGAGGAGCGCGTCCTGCGCTTCGATCCGGCGACCGGCACGGCGGAAGTCTTTCGCAATTACACCGGACGCGCCAACGGCCTTGCCATCGCGGCGGACGGCTCGGTGTTCGGCGCGCAGGAAGGCGGCAGACGCGTCATCCAGTTCCTCAAAGACGGCTCGACGGCGCCGACCAAGGACCTGCTCGGCGGCAAGCACCACAACCAGCCGGCCGACGTCGCCGTGGACAGTGCGGGGCGCGTGTGGATCGCGGATGCATACAATAGTACCGCTCCTTATGGCCCGCCGGTCTATCCGATGCTCGACCACGCGTCAGTGCTGCGGCTGGAGCGCGGCCGACGACGCTCCTGGAAGCTGAAGCGCATGACGCACGACACCGTAGGGCCGCGCGCGGTGCTGTTGTCAGCGGACGAAAAAACGCTGTACGTTGCGGATGGCGACGTGGAGCGGGGCGACGTGTGCCAGCTGTTTGCCTATCCGGTCAAAGCGGACGGGGAACTCGGACCGATTAAAGTGCTGGTTTCGTTGATGTTCACTGAGCGCGGCATCGAAGGCATGTGCCTCGACAGCGAAGGCAATATCGTGGCGTGCGCGGGCTGGAAGAAGAGCGGAGGGGGACCGGTGATCCACGTGATTTCGCCGGCAGGCACTATCCTTGAAACTCACCCCGCTCCCGCGGATATGCCGATGCGCTGCGCGTTTGGCGATGCCGGTCTCGCGAGTCTCTACGTCACCGCCGGCGACGGCGGACTGTATCGCTCCAAGAACACCGGGCGACACGGATAGCAACGCTAAAAATTCTGGTTCATCCGACTTTCGCGTGAGTGACATGCGTCAGGAGATGCCGACGACATATCGCAGAAGGTCTCCTCTCCCCTCGCGGGAGAGGGACAGGGTGAGGGGCAGGTCCGTTGCATTTTCTGCGGCCTTGGGTCTTGCCTGCCTGATTGGAACCGCCGTCCCCAATGCTGCCGCACAGCAATATCCCACCAAGCCGATCCGCATCATCGCGTTGAGTTCTCCCGCCTCGGGTCCCGACATCGTCGGGCGGCTGCTCGGACAGAAGTTCACCGAGGCCTGGGGCCAGCAGGTGATCGTGGACACGCGCCCCGGCGCAAGCGGCATCATCGGCGCCGAAATCGCTTCGAAAGCGGCGCCCGACGGCTATACGCTGATGATCGCGACATCTCAGGCCGTCATCGTTTCCGTCATGTACAAGAAGCTGCCTTATCAACTGCTCAAGGATTTTTCACCCATCAGCCTGCTGGCAACGACTCCTTTCATACTGGTGGTAAATCCCTCGGTTCCCGCGGCCTCGATCAGGGAATTGGTGGCGTATGCGAAATCGAAGCCGGGCGAGCTTCGCTATGGGTCCGGCGGCGCGGGTTCTCCGCCGCACCTGTCCGCCGAGATATTCAAGAGCATGACGGGCGTCAATATGCTGCACGTTCCGTACAAGGGCATCACACCGGCGATGATGGACGCGGTTGCCGGCCAAGTGCAGTTGGTAATTTCGGTCATACCCGCGGTACTCTCCACGATCCAGGCGGGAAAGTTGAAGGCGCTCGGCGTCACCAGCGCCCAGCGTTCGCCGTTCGTTCCTGACCTGCCGGCGATTGCGGAAACAGTCCCGGGCTACGAGTTCATCGGCTGGTACAGTCTCGTCGCGCCGGCGAAAACGCCGGCGGCCATACTGAGCAAGCTGAATGCCGAGATCGCCAAGATCCTGAAGACTCCGGAATTCCGGGAGCGGCTCGTTGCGCTCGGCGCCGAGCCGATCAGCTCAACGCAGCAGGAGCTCGCGGCCTATATGCGAGTGCAGACCGAGAAAATGCGCAAGGCGGTGCAGGAATCCGGCGCGCAGCTCGATTAGCTGTTTGCTGAAATTCGACTCGTCACCCCGGTGAACACCGGGGTCCAGTGCGGATCGTAGGATGGGTTGAGGAACGATACCCATCAAAGAGCCAGCAACATCGTGTCCATCCGTGACGGGCATCGCCGCGCGCAACCCATCCTACTCTGACTGGATACCGAATTCCCGGCATCCGTACGGCGGACGAACATATCCGGGAACCCTTTATCCGTACCGGTTTCCGGCTTACGTGCCGCTCGGAAACCCGCATGGCGATTGGCTTGCGAGGCGATTTGTGCTGCGCATATCAGTCCGTTTCTGAACATTTCCATTGGCCCGTTGACGGATGCTACACTGCTGGATCTCAACGGGTTGCCGCGTAGCGAGCCGCGAAAGGAAGACCACCATGGAACTCAAAGTCAATTTGCCTGATACGCTTGCGAGTGAGGCCAAGGCCGCGGGTCTGCTCACGCCGCAAGCCATCGAGCGCCTGTTGCGCGAGGCGGTGCGCAGCAAAGCCGTCAACGAACTCTTCGAAGCCGCCGACCGCATGGCGGCGGCCAATATCCCGCCGATGACAATGCAGGAGATTCGGGCCGAGGTGGACGCCGTGCGCAAGGCCAGGCGCGAGCGTGCGGGCCGTTCTTGACACCAACATCGTGGTCTCGGGGCTCTTGTGGCGGGCCGCCCCGCGGCAAGTGCTTGACGCCGCGCGCGACAATCGCATCACGCTTCACACGAGCAGCGTGCTGCTCGATGAACTGGCCGAGGTCCTGTCTCGCCCGCATCTCGCGTCCGTGATCGCCGCAAACTACACAAGCCCGGAGTTCCTGATGCAGCGCTACGCGATGCTCGCGCAGCTCGTGATCCCCGCGCAGACCGCACGCGTGACGGATGCTACGGAGCTAGATCCCGTTGTTGAGTCCCAGTTATTCGATCATTCGACTCGGTCTACGCGATCCCGGTAAGCGCACGACTATAGATAAGCGCTTCTTGCATGTGTCCCTGCAATTCACGGGGCTTTTCCCAGAATTGCGGAGCGCGAATTTTCTGTCCACGAAAATCGGTTAATAACTCGATTCAAGAAGCACGGTCACTTTCTTGTAGAAAAGTGATGGTTTCGTCATCTACTGCAATCTGCAAGTTAGGCTCGATGATGAACCGTCGTGCATCGAACAAAGTATGATGGCTGGGACATAGCGACAAACCATTCCAGACATCATCGCTGCTGTGTTGGTCATTTACGGGAATGATATGCGCCGCCTCGACGATCTCTAATTGCTTGCGATCCGCTCAAGCGGTGCCCGCCTCGCTTCCCTTCCCGTTCTCCCGTGCCGCCATCAGGTTCGCCAATGCCGCGGCGAGCGCATCCAGCGACTGCATACCAGGAAGGGTGACGGCCAGCCGCAGTTTGCCGTCCTCCGCGGTCTCGACACATTCCGCAAGACCAGCCTTGAGCGCCGCGACGGCCTGGGGAGCGGGCGCGGCGGACCCGCCCGCGGGGAGGATTTCTCCAAGGAAGGAAAACGCTGCCGCAAACAGTTGCCCGCCCGCTTCGGATACGCGCTCCTTGCGTTGCGCGAGCGCGACGGCGTCGGCCTCGGCGCGCCGTTGCATCGACACGTCGGGCGAGCCTTCAGGCTTGGCGCCCAAAAGCGCTTCGAGGCGGCGTTTGAGTTCCTCGATACCGCTCGCGAGCTGTACCTCGCGCAGTTCGGAGTCGGGGTCGAGCACGGCGGCGGCGGGCTCGTGCTTGGCCGAGAGCGTGGCCAGCAGATTCTCTTCGATGGTATTTTCGGTGATCATCAGATACACCTGCACCGGCCGCTTTTGCCCCATGCGGTGCGCGCGCGAGATGCGCTGCTCCAGGAGCGCCGGGTTCCACGGCAGTTCCAGATTGA
>JACPTJ010000143.1 GCA_016192835.1 Betaproteobacteria bacterium | reverse complement strand
CAGCGGGATGCAAGGCGCCGGAGATCCGCGTGCTATTGTGCGCCTTCACGGTCGCATCCCGTAAACGGGTCCCTGCTCCACGCTCCGGCGCACCTCTCCCGCCCAGGCGGGAGAGGGAGTGTTCCCTCGCCCCGCTTATGCGGGGAGAGGGCCAGGGTGAGGGGAAAATTGGTCAACCGATGGTCATTCCGGTCGCCTTGATGGCCTTCTCCCACTTGTTCATTTCCGCTCGAATGAAAGCGTCAGCCTGTTCCGGGGTGCCGCCGACGAACTCGACGCCATCGCGGGACATCCGGGACCGGAAATTCGCGTCGTTGGCCGCCTTGTTTATTTCGGCATTCAACTTCATGACGATGTCGCGCGGTGTGCGCGATGGAACCAGAACCACAAACCACGCCTGTACTTCGAAGCCCGGGAGCCCCGCTTCGGCCATGGTCAGCACCTCCGGCGCGAGCGAAGCGCGTTTCGCGCTCGTCACCGCAAGCATTCGCAAGCGGCCTGTTTTGGCATGAGGGAGGCTCGTGGTGATCGTGTCAAACATCATGGATACCTGGCCCCCGAGCAAGTCGACAAGCGCCGGTGCGTTGCCTTTGTACGGCACATGAAGGATATCCACGCCGGTCATGTATTTCAGCAGCACTCCCGCGAAAAACGGCCCGCCGGCGCCTCCCGATGCAAACTGCAACTGTCCCGGCCGCGATTTTGCGAGCGCAATCAATTCCTTCACGGAAGTGGCGGAAACGGACGGATGCACCACCAGCAGGAGCGGAATGTATCCCACGTGGGCGATGGCGGCGAAATCCTTGACGGTATCGTAAGGCAGCTTGTAGAGCAGGGGGTTCGTGGCATGGGCGGAATAACCCATCATCAGCGTATGACCGTCGGGCGAAGACTTCGCGAGCAGCTCGGTGCCGATGACCGCGGAGGCTCCGGGCCGGTTGTCGACGATTACCGAGACCCCGAGGTTTTCCGCGAGCTTTTGCCCGACGGCGCGGCTCAGGATGTCGACACCGCCCCCGGGCGGCACCGGAGCAATAATTCGCAGTGGGCGGCTGGGAAAGCCCTGGGCGGAAGCGGCGAGAGCATGAACGCCCAGACCCATAACCACCATCAGACTCAGTCCGACTCGCGCCTGCAGGTTCATCGAAGTCCCCTTATCGACGTGTGAAGCGTTCTCGATGCTAAAGTCGCGCGCTGCGCGGGCCTGAACCGCTTCGCCAGGATTGCGTCCGCGGCAATGTCCGGAAAAGGGATTGTAACCAATCGCTGAAATTTGGCCAGCGGTGCAAAGTCTTAACCATTCGGCCGCATCGCGCGCTGGTTACGCGTCGCCACACACCACCTTCGCCCTCCGGGAGAAGGGCCGGGGATGAGGGCAAACACTGACGACCGGCGATCCTCCGCCGCGGTTTCCGCGGGCGGTGACGCGTTTCGGCGCGAACGCTTGCCGCGCTATAACGTTTTACGTTATAGTTCGCCATGATCCTGAGTTTTCGGAGCAAGGAAACCGAAGCAGTTTGGCGCGGCGAAGCGTCGCGGCGCTTGCCTCCCGAAATTCAGCAGACGGCACGTCGAAAGCTGAGGATGCTAAATAATGCCAGGAGCTTGATTGACCTGCGGGTTCCACCGGCCAATCGTATTGAAGCCTTGAAGGGGGACCGCAAGGGACAACACGCCATACGCATCAATGATCAATGGCGCATTTGTTTCGTATGGACTGATACTGGGCCTGCCAACGTGGAAATTGTTGATTACCACTGAAACACGAGGAACCGTCATGGCCAAATTGAAGAATGTTCACCCCGGGGAAGTGTTGCTGGAAGAATTTCTCGTCCCCATGAAGCTGAGCCAGAATGCCCTGGCGCGCGCGATCGGCGTGCCGCCCCGCCGCATCAATGAGATCGTGCTCGGTAAGCGCTCGATCACCGCGGA
Source organism: Betaproteobacteria bacterium (assembly GCA_016192835.1). GTDB lineage: Bacteria > Pseudomonadota > Gammaproteobacteria > Burkholderiales > SG8-41 > PALSA-1004. Next base: position 12,644 of record JACPTJ010000143.1, on the reverse strand, counting down.
TACCGCATTGCGCCTTGCCAAGACATTCGGCACCTCGGAAGGATTCTGGCTTGGACTCCAGGCGGATTACGATGTGGAAGAGGCGCGGAAGCTCATCGCGAAAGACCTTGCACACGTCGAGCGGATTGCGGCATAGCCTTTCCGCCTCACCATCACCCCGCAGGCCTCTGCAGCGCGGTGCTCACTGACGTCGCCACGACCTGCAGGTGCCCGCCCCTGATGATGCATCCCGCCCTGCGCATTGATCGGCGGTGGTGTCGTCCCTTCGAATGCGCGGAGCTACAGGCTACTGCAGTGGTCTTGATAGTTCAAATAGTGAAGGATCAGGCTACACTACGCGTTTGATCTATTCGTTGACCGGGAGAAAGCAATGAAACAAAGAATCGGCTTGGTCGGGGTGGGACTGATGGGGGGCTGGCTGGCGCGGCATCTGCTTGCCGCGGGATTTTCGGTAACGGCGCACGACATCGATCCGGCCAAAGTGGAAGCGATCGTCAAGGCCGGCGGAAAAAAAGCGGGTTCTCCCGACCAGATCGCGCCGCAGGTGGATGTCATCATCCTCTCGCTGCCCAACTCAACCATCGTGAACGAGGTCGTGCAAGACTCGCTGAAACTGTTCGAAACCGGGAGGCCGGGGCTGATCGTTCTTGACGCCTCGACGGCAGATCCTGCGATGTCGGTGGAACTGGCCGGGAGGCTCAGGGAAAAAGGCATTGAAATGCTGGACTCCACCATCAGCGGGACCAGCGAAATGGCCGCGGTCAAAGACACCATTTTCATGGTGGGCGGAAAGAAGGAGATATACGAGCAATGCGTACCGCTGTTTGCCGCGATGGGCAGGGAATGGGTTTACATGGGGGATAGCGGCAAGGGCGCGGTGATCAAGCTGGTGGTGAACCTGGTGCTGTCATTGAACCGGATGGCGCTGGCCGAGGGCCTTACGTTGGCAAAGAAGGCGGGGCTGGATCAGTTGCAGGCCCTGGAGGTGCTCAAGAAATCCGCGGCATTTTCCAAGGTCATGGACCAGAAGGGTTACCGCATGGTCAACAAGCAGTTCCTGCCGCCGATCGGCCATCTGGCGGTTCATTACAAGGACGTGCGGCTGATGCTTGCGCTGGGCGCAAGCCTCGATTGTCCTTTGCCGCTGCTCAGCCTGAATGCGCAGGCGCTGGCCTCCGAAATCTCCAAGGGCAGGGGAGAGTGGGACAGTTCCGACATCATCTCGTTCTACAACGAACTGGCGAACATCTGATACAAGGACGGTTATGCATGCGGTGTGAGTTGTGGCATGATTTTCAATTTTCCAAAGACAGGAGATCGAAATGGCAGCGACAGGCAGACTTTCCGGCTTAACGGCCATCGTGACTGCGGCCGGCCAGGGACTCGGCGAGGCGATTGCGAAGACTTTCGCCCGGGAGGGCGCTGGGGTTGCTGTCGTGGATATAAATCTTCCGGAAGCGCAGCGCGTCGGCGCCGAGATCGAAGCGGCAGGCGGAGCGGCGCTGGTGCTCCAGGCTGACGTTACGCGGTCCCAGGAAGTTGCCGCGATGGTCAAGGCGGTGGTGGATCGCTGGGAAACGGTCGATATTCTTGTCAATGGCGCCGGTGGGTTTGACCGCCTGGCGCCGATCACCGATATTTCCGAGGAGGAATGGGACCGGGTCATCAATTTGAACCTGAAAACCGCTTTCCTTTGTACCAAGGCGGTGGCCGGGATCATGATCGAAAAGAAAAAAGGGCGCATCATCAGCATTGCCTCCGGGGCCGGGGTCGGCCCGAACCCGTACGCTCCCTCGTACCTTCCCTATGGCGCGGGCAAAGCGGGCTTGATCGGATTCACCAAGCTGCTGGCGCGGGACATCGGCGTGTACGGCATTACGGCCAATACGATATCCCCGGGCACGACGCTGACGCCGCGCGTGCGCAAGGTCAGGGATGCCGCCAGCATCGAGAAAATCAAGGCACAGAATCCCATGCGGTGTCTGGTCGAACCGGAAGATACCGCTGAAGCGGCGCTTTTTCTGGCCTCGGATGCCGCCTGTCATATCACCGGCATCAACATGAACGTCAACGCCGGTAATCTGATCGTTTAATTTCGGTGTAGGGTGCGCTTGCGCACCGATTGCCGGATGGTGCGCAAGCGCACCCTACATTACTGAAGGCTCCGGACGTGCACGGCCGCATCGCGCAGGAAGGCGCGAACGTGATCGGCAACGGCGCGGCCGAGTTTCGCGCGATCATCGACAACGGCGTGCGGCGCTGGCACACCGTGGCGAAGGAAGCGGGAATCTAGGTCGAGTAATTTGGAGGGCGCGCGGCGCCGGGCGGATTGCAGTTCAGCTTGCCCCGGCCGCGACGGCGCTTGATTTACCCTCGGCGCGATGCTAGTATTTAATACAAAATTTGTATCAAATGCTACAAAGGAGCGACATCATGAGCGCTGTCCTTGAACCGGTTCGCGAGATTGACCTCCACCAACGGGGCAACCGGGAGCGGCTTGCGAGGATGGTGGTAAGCCTTTTCGACCATTGGCAGGTCTCAGCACCTGACCAGGCATCACTTCTCGGCTTGTCGCCAGACTCACGCGCAACGGTTGCTCGTTACCGCAAGGGTGAACCCCTGGCCGACAATACCGACCTGCTCGCGCGCGCAGGACACCTGCTGGGAATACACAAGGCCCTGCGCATCATGTTCCCCCATGATCGCGACCTGGCCTACCGCTGGGTGACCACGCCCAATCGCAGGTTTGGCGACCGAATGCCCCTGGAAACCATGAAACAGGCGTATGAAGGGATTCTGGCGGTTCGCCGCTTTCTGGACTTCGAGCGCGGCCGCTAGCGCGTCGTGTACGCGGACCTGCTCAAGGGTGTCGTCGATTTTCACGACGACCTGGTGCGCAACATCATGGGCATCCGCGCGTCGCAGAATCTGTTCGACGATCTGTCCGCTGCCGCCGACGACCAAGCGGTCGCCGTCGCCGCGGAATCGGCGAACCGCATCCCGAGCGAGGCGCCGCTCATCACGCGTCCGTTCGACTACGGCGCGGTCATCACCTATCCCTTCGTAAATGTTAACGGTCAGGGAACGCGTTTTTCGGACGGCCTCGATTACGGTGTCTGGTACGGTTCGCTCGATCTGGAAACGACCGTGTACGAAACCGTTCATCACTGGTACGAGTTCATCTCGGACAGTTTTTCCCGGGAAGATCGTGAGATCGTGGGTGAGCGGCGCGTATTTCATGCCCGCTGCGCTGCGATCCTGATCGACCTGCGCGGCAAGGAACGCCGGGAGAGACGCCTTCTCGACCGGCGCGATTACCGGTACACGCAGCAACTCGGGCGCTACCTCAAGGCGCAGCACCAGAACGGTCTGCTGGTTCACTCGGCGCGTTGCCATGGAACTAATGCCGATATCTTCACGCCCGGCGTTCTTTCTCGAACGCAGGACCTGTGCTTTCTCACCTATCGCATGAATCCGGCGCGGGATTTCGTGCGCATCGAGCGTACGCCAGGGCGAAAGTGGCTGGAAATCCGGCCCAGCAGTTTGCGGTAGGGTAAGGACTGGAAATAGAAATTGCCTTTGTCGCGTTGCATCGGGCGGTTCCGGCGATTATCAGGCGCCGGTGGCGATGCGGGTCCCGATACCGGGGGCGACGGCTTTACTTTGCTTCGTGTGTGGTTTAATTTCGGTGTAGGGTGCGCTTGCGCACCGATTGCCGGATGGTGCGCAAGCGCACCCGCCAATTGCAATTCCCCGTGGCTTGCCGCGGGGATCAGTATGGTTTTTGGTTTTGATGGAAGCTGGTTCTTGTTCGCTGTTAACTCAAGGAGAAACGACCATGGCTGTTTCGATGTATCAGATTTCGGTGTCCATTTTTGTTCGCCAGCTGGGCGGTGTTGTCATCTGCCTGAAAAAGGCGCAGGCGCTTTACGCCGAAAAGAAGTACGACGAATCCACTTTGCTCTGCTACCGGTTCTATCCCGACATGTTCAGTTTTGCGAAACAGGTCCAGATCGCGACCGATCACGCCAGAAACTGCGCTGCGCTGCTCGCGGGACTGGAGGCGCCGAAGTACGAGGATAACGAAAAAAGCCTCGCCGAGCTCATCGCACGGGTCGAGAAGACGATCGCCTGGCTGAACACGGTCAAGCCGGGGCAGGTCGACGGCTCGGAGGACAAAACCGTCACCGTAAAAATGCGTGACCGCGAAATGAACTTCACTGGCCTGGAGCTGCTGCAGAACCGCTCCTTGCCCAACTTCTACTTTCACATCACGACCGCTTACAACATCCTCCGGCACAATGGCGTGGAGATCGGCAAGCGGGATTTCATGGGCGCGAGTTGAACTTCAGCACCGCCACGATTTCGGCGTCGCGCCTGGCGACGACAGGCGCGACGGCGCGATGATGTCGAACCACGACTCCGACGGAGGACACATGCGAACCTCGAAAACCCCGCTCTGGCTTGCCCTGCTTGTTCTGCTGGCGTGCCCGCTGCCGGCCCTGGCCCAGAAGTACCCGGAGAAGAGCATCCGGCTGGTGGTAGCGTTTCCAACCGGCGCTTCCTACATCCTTGCCCTCCTCGTCTCGGATAAGCTGCGCGAAGCGCTTGGACAGTCGGTCGTGCCTGATTTCAGGTCGGGGGCCGGCGGCAACATCGCCGCCGAGCTGGTGGCTAAAGCGCCCCCTGACGGCTATACGCTGTTGTTGACGAGTCCGGCGATCGCCATCAGTCCCAGCCTCTTCACGAAGCTGGGCTATGACACGTTCCGGGACTTCGCACCGATCACGCTGCTCGCGACGGTGCCCAACGTGCTGGTCGTTCATCCTTCGGTGCCGGCGAAAAGTCTCGCCGAACTGGTGAAGCTGGCGAAAGCGCATCCCGGCAAGCTGAACTTCGGCTCCGGCGGCCTCGGTTCGGGCAGTCAGTTGGGAAGCGAGCTTTTCAAGACGCTGAACAAGATCAATATGGTGCACGTGCCGTACAAGGGCGCTGCCATCGCCATGACGGCCATGATCGCTTGCCGTGATGGCGCCGCAGCGCGTGGCGACGCTGCCCAACGTGCCGACCACCGCCGAAGCCGGCATGCCGGAACTGGTCGTGATTACGTGGTACGGCCTGTTTGCACCGGCGGGTGTGAAGCCTGACATCATCGAGCAGTTGAACGCCGAAGTCACCAAGCTCATGAATGCGCCCGACGTCAAAAGCAAGCTCGCCCAGGTTGCGCTTGATGCATCCACCAGCACGCCGGCCGAGTTCGCGAAGTTCGTGCGCGCCGAGTATGAAAAGTGGGGACGCGTCATCAAAGCGGCCAACATTCGCGTCCAGCAATAGCAGCTTGACTGGACTCCGGCTTTATCGTCGGTTCAACGGCATCGGGTAGGGTGCGCTTGCGCACCAGTGTGATGGCGTCGCAAGTCATTTAGCGCAGCCGCTTGCTCGAGCGCGGCAAACCGGCAGCCACCAGCCCATGATAAAGGGTTAAAATTGCGATTGCACTGCTCGAACGCTTTTCAACACGAAGGATATTTTTCATGAACACTACATACAAAATTCTGATCATGGGCGCGTCGTACGGTTCGCTGTTGGGAACCAAGCTGGCGCTCGCGGGGCATACGGTACATTTGATATGCCTGCCCGCCGAGGCGGAGCTGATCAACGAGGAAGGCGCCATAATCCGCATGCCGATCAAAGGCCGGGACGGACTCGTCGAGATCAATTCGCGCAAAGCGCCGGGCAAGCTGTCCGCCGGCGGCACGGCGGGTGTCAATCCGGCCGACTATGATCTGGTCGCGTTGGCGATGCAGGAGCCCCAGTATCGCTCGCCCGGTGTGCGCGAGCTGCTGGATGCGGTGGCCAAAGCCCGGGTTCCCTGCATGTCGATCATGAACATGCCGCCGCTGCCATACCTGAAACGCATCCCGGGTCTCAATGCCGATGCCTGCAGAAGCTGCTACACCGATCCCACCGTGTGGGACAGTTTCGATCCCAAGCTGATGACGCTGTGCAGCCCCGACCCGCAGGCGTTTCGCCCGCCGGAAGACAAGGTCAACGTGCTGCAAGTCAGGCTGCCGACCAATTTCAAATCGGCCCGGTTCGATTCGGACGCTCACACCGCCATCCTGCGCCAGTTGGAATCGGATGTCGAAGCGGTCCGGTTTGACACCGGTTCAGGCAGGATCGAGTTGCCCGTCAAGCTCAAGGTGCACAACTCGGTTTTTGTCCCGCTCGCAAAGTGGAGCATGTTGCTGGCCGGCAACTATCGCTGCGTGCAGAAAGATGCCGCGCGGTCGATCAAGGAAGCTGTGCATTCCGACCTCGAAGCAACGCGCGCGGTCTACAACTGGGTGGTCAAGCTGTGCGTGTCCCTCGGCGCGGATGAGAAGGATCTCGTGCCATTTGAAAAATATGCCACGGCGGCACTGTCGCTATTGACCCCGTCGTCCGCGGCGCGGGCTTTGTTTGCAGGCGCGCCCAATATCGAACGGGTGGACCGTCTGGTGCAAACCGTAGCGGCGCAAAAGGGCATGCACTTGGCTGCCGTTGACGAGACCGTCGCATTGGTCGACGCCCGCCTCGAGGTCAATCGCCGCGCCGCCAAATAAAAAAGGCGGGGGCAGATTCTGCCACCTGTAGCGCAGGCGCCTCGCCTGCTCCGTCAACGAATGCAGGCGAGGCGCCTGCGCTACTCTCTACGATGTCTTAACCCATCGTGGAGTTGAACGCGCCGCCATCGAGCAAAAGATTCTGGCCGACGATGTAGCCGGAAGATGCCGCGCACAGGAACGCACAGGCCTCGCCGAATTCCGCCGGATTGCCGATGCGCCCGGCGGGTGTTCTCCTGGCGCGCTCGGCAATAATCTCGTCCGCCGGGCGACTGGTTTGGCGTGCGGCCTCCGCGATGCCGCTGCGCAGCCGGTCGGTGAGGAACGCCCCCGGCAGCAATCCGTTGATCGTGACGTTGTGCTGCGCCACCTGGCGCGCCAGGCCGCCGACGAAGCCGGTAAGCCCGGCGCGCGCGCCGTTGCTCAAGCCCAGTTCCGAAATCGGCGATTTCACCGAGATCGAGGTGATGTTGACAATGCGGCCGAACTTGCGCGCGATCATGCCGTCCACCACCGCTTTGATCATCAGTATGGGAGTGATCATGTTGGCATCGACCGCTTTCATCCAGTCGTCGCGGCCCCAGTCGCGAAAATCGCCGCGCGGCGGACCGCCGGCATTGTTCACCAAAATGTCGGGCTCCGGGCACGCGGCGAGCGCGGCGGCGCGGCCGGCTTCAGTGGTGATGTCACCGGCCACCACCGTGACCTTTGCCCCGGACGCCTTGCGGATTTCCGCCGCCGCCGCTTCCAGATCGGCGCGCGTGCGGGCGGTGATCACCACGTCCACGCCGTTCATGGCCAGCGACATGGCACAGGCTTTGCCGAGCCCCTTGCTTGCGGCGCAGACGATGGCCTTGCGGCCCTGCAATCCCAGATCCATGGTTCCCTCCGTTTTCACTCGAGCCGCGAGCGCGACTGCATCCGAAAAACTCTAGCACGAATCCAAACGGCAATGTGGGTGTCCTCTCCGCGCATACCACGCGCGGCGCTCCATTCGCGCTACACTACGATATGCTGTTAAGCTTGGTAAACTTATCGGTGACTGGTCCGTGGTTTTTGGGCATGAAAACGGAGATGCGCGATGAGGCCTGGGATCCGGATATGAAATCGCAAGTGCCGACCACCTGCCTTAACGAGCGTAGGCGCTGGATCGCGTTATGCCTCGCGCTGGTTTGCGGCGGTGCCATGGCACAGGAGACAGCGGATGTGGAGGCGCTCGAGGCAGCCGCGCAACGCGGCGAGGTGCGGGCGCTCGTCACTCTTGCATTGAAATACGAGCGCGGCGAGGGCGTAGCGCGCGATTTCGTAAGGTCCAACGAGCTTTATTGCAGGGCAGCGGCACGCGATGATCCCGAGGCCCTGCTGAAACTGGGCGTGATCTACGCGATCGGCCGCGGCGTGCTGGCCGACGAAGGTGTCGCTGCGTTATTGATCGGCAAGGCCGCCGAGCAGGGCCATGAGCGCGCGCAGAAACTTCTCGAACATGTAAGCCGGCGCGCCGACGCCGTAATGCCCGCATGTCTGAACGAACCGGTGCCGGTGCAGGCTGAATCGCCGCCGGGCCCGGTGCCAAGAAAAGATATCGAGCTGCTGGTGCAGCGCTGGGCGCCTGAATATTCAGTCGACCCGAAACTCGTGATGGCGCTTATCGGAGTGGAATCGGGATTCAACGCCAACGCCGTGTCGCCGAAAAACGCGCAGGGCCTGATGCAGCTCATTCCGGCCACGGCGGTGCGTTTCGGAGTGAAGAATGCTTACGACGCGCTCGAAAACCTGAAGGGCGGGCTCGCTTATCTGCAATGGCTGATGGCGTATTTCAAAGGCGATGTCGCGCTGGTGCTTGCCGCCTACAACGCCGGCGAGGAGGCCGTTGAGCGGTATCGCGGCATTCCGCCCTACCGGGAAACACGCAATTACGTCAAGCAGATCACGAGCGTCTACAAAAAGGCGAGCCACCCGTATCTTGCCGGGTTCGTCACGCCCTCGTCGGCGCTGAGCCGGATCAGGCGCGCCGACTAGCCCGCAGGTTTAACGGACGGAGAACGGCAGCCCAGTGCAGGTGGCCAACCAAAAGGAGGATGCGATGAACTACGCGACTGTTGCGGTAGCGGGTTTGTTTCTGACTTTCACGGTATCCGGCGTCGAGGCAGCAGAGGCGGGTTATCCCAACAGGCCGATCAGATTCGTTGTGCCGTTCGCGCCCGGCGGGCCCAGCGACGTCCTGTCGCGCCTGGTGGGCTTGAAGCTCGGCGAAAGGTTGGGGCAGACGCTCGTCATCGATAACCGCGGCAGCGTGGGTGGCCTGCTCGGCGCCGAACTCGGCGCGAAAGCGCCGCCGGACGGCTATACCCTGCTTTTGTCCGCCAACAGCTTGCTCACCATCAACCCGCACGTCTACAAGAAGCTGCCGTATGACCCGCAGCGCGACTTGCAGCCGATCACGCAGCTCACTGTCGGCGGCAACGTTGTAGTCGTGCATCCATCGGTCGCGGCCACCACGATCAAGGAATTCATCGCCCTTGCCAAGGCCAAACCGGGACAGATCAATTACGCTACGACCGGCACCGGTAATCTGCTCGGTATTGCGAATTTCAAGGTGATGGCCGATATCGATATGGTCGCCATCCCGTACAAGGGAACGGGACAGGCGGTAATCGACCTTGTCGCCGGGCACGTGCAATTTTTTTTCATGAACCCGCTCGTCGCCATAACGAACGTCAAGTCGGGCAGGCTGCGCGCGCTGGCCGTGACCTCCACCACGCGCAACCCGGCCCTGCCCGACACGCCGACCGTCGCCGAATCAGGAGTGCCCGGCTTCAAGAACATCACATGGCATAGCGTTCTCGTGCCCGCCGGGACGCCCAAACCCATCGTGAAGCGGCTGAACGCCGAATTGGTCAAAATAGTGAACCTGCCCGACGTGAAAGAGCGTTTTCTGGGGCAGGGGCTCACCCCTGTCGGCTCGACGCCGGAGCAAATGAGCGCGCTGATGAAGGAAGAATCAATGGAGTACGCAAAGCTGGTCAAGCAGATCGGCCTCGAGCCGCAGTAAACAGCAACCGCGGCCACGCGATCAGAAAACGGGAGATTTCCTGGTATGGACATGCGCTCGACGTTGAACGCGGTTTTCACCTCAGCAGCCTGCCTTGTGCTCGGCAGCCCCGCAACCTTGTTTGCCCAGGGAGACAGCGCAACCGCGGGCTTCCCGAGCCGGCCGGTCCGAGTTGTCGTGCCGTTCACGCCGGGCGGCCAGCCCGACATCTTCTCCCGCATGATCGCGCAGAAAGTGAGCGAGGGTCTGCGGCAGAATGTCATCGTGGACAATCGTCCCGGCGCCGGCGGCATGCTGGGATCCAGGATCGTGGCCGAAGCCGAGCCGGACGGCCACACGCTGCTTTCGGTATCCGCCGCGCACGCTGCAGGGCCCGCCGTCCGCAAGCTCCCGTACGACACGCGCAAGGATTTCGCCGGCATCACCATGATATACAACACCGCCTATCTGCTGGTGGTGCCGCCTGCGCTCGGCATGAAGACGGTGCAGGAGCTCATCGCGCTTGCGAAGTCCCGGCCCGGGCAGCTCAACCTGGCTTCCGCCGGCGCGGGCAGCGGCACCCACTTCGCCGGATTGATGTTCCAGCACGCCGCCGGCATCGACATCGTGCACGTGCCTTTCCGGGGCATCCCCGAAGCGATGAACGACATCATCGCGAACCGCGTGCAGGTCTTCATGGCCCCGCTCGCGAGCTCGGTACCGCTGGTGAAGGATGGCAGACTGCGCGCGCTCGGGGTCTCCTCCCCGAAGCGTGTCAGCGTGCTGGCTGACGTTCCCACCATCGCGGAAGCCGGGCTGCCGGGCTTTCGCGTCGATTCCTGGGGGGCAATGTTCGCGCCGGCGAAGACGCCGCGGGCGATTATCAACAAGCTGAACCGCGAAGTCACGAGAGCCCTCGCCCTGCCGGATGTGGAAAATAGAATGCGTGGCCTCGGAGCTGAACCGGCGCCCACCACGCCAGCCGAACTCGACAAGTTCGTCGTCAATGAGCTGGCCGCGATTGCAAAGCTCGCGCGGCTGGCGGGCATCAAGCCGCAATAGCGCTTAGGGGACAGACCACTAACGGAAACCGCAGGCTTCGAGCCTGCAATCCCCAGTTAGTGGTCTGTCCCCTAAGGAGCGACAAGACATGTTCAACATGGGCGATGGGCTTGGTCCGGCAAAGGTCATTTATGTCAATGAGCCGCGCCTCGGCTTGAACGGCATTCTTGTGATCGACAATGTCGCGGCGGGCCCCGCCATCGGGGGCCTGCGCATGGCGGCGGATGTGTCGCTTGAAGAGTGTATGCGGCTTGCGCGCGCAATGACGCTCAAGAATGCCGCTGCGGCGCTCGCGCACGGCGGCGGAAAATCGGTGCTGTTCGGCGACCCGCGCATGGAGCGCGCCAGGAAAGAGCAGCTGATTCGCGGTTTTGCCCACGCGCTGCGCAACGAATCCGACTATATCTTTGGGCCCGACATGGGCACCGATGAAACCTGCATGGCATGGATCAAGGACGAGATCGGCCGCGCGGTCGGCCTGCCGCGCGAAATAGGCGGCATCCCGCTCGACGAAATTGGCGCGACCGGCTGGGGGGTGTCGCATGCTGCGGACATCGCGGCGCCCTACTGCGGCTTCGCCTTGGGCCGCGCGCGCGTTGCGATTCAGGGTTTCGGCGCCGTCGGCAAGCACGCGGCGCGATTTCTTGCCGAAAAGGGCGCCGTGCTCGTCGCCGCTTCGGACTCAACCGGCACGCTCCACGATCCCGCCGGTTTGGCCGTTGCCGAGCTCATCAGGCTGAAGGAATCCGGCCGCCCGCTGCGCGATTACCCGGGCGGCAACAAGCTTGGGCGCGATGCCATCGTCGGCATCGAATGCGATATCTGGATTCCAGCGGCGCGCCCGGATGTATTGCGCGAAGACAATGTCAGCCAGCTCAAGGCGAAACTCGTCGTGCAGGGCGCAAATATTCCCGCAACTCCCGGCGCCGAACGCACGCTGCACGAGCGGGGCGTGCTGGTGGTGCCGGACTTCATCGCCAACGCCGGCGGAGTGATCTGCGCCGCGATGGAGTTCCGTGGCGCGTCCCAGAGCCAGGTGTTGGCCGCAATCGAGGAGAAAATCCGCAGCAATACCCGGCAGGTTCTCGATGCATCCGCCCGACAGGGCTTGATGCCGCGCGACGCAGCGTTGAAATTCGCGCAGGAGCGCGTAACGGCCGCGATGAGCTATCGTCGCTGGGGGGTGTTTTAGGCCTATTCCGGGTAAAATTCGTGGGGAGCCGTCAGAGCCGGACCTCATTTTCATTTCACGTGAGAGAAACTCCCCATGGACAAGATATACGCTTCACCCGAACAGGCAATCGCGGACATTCCCGATGGCGCAACCATTGCGATAGCAGGTTTCGGCGTGGCGCACCGTTTCGCAACCAGCCTGATACTTGCGTTGCGCGACAAGGGGACCAAAGAACTCTGCCTCGTTTGCAACTCCCTCGGGGACCCGGGAGCAACCCGGGGCCAGATTCTGGCCGAGAACAAACAGGTGAAGAAGCTCATCGCGGCGTTTTCCATGCGGGCCGGCACGCCCACCGCGAGCGAGGACCAGATCATTGCTGGAGAGATTGCCGTGGAACTCGTTCCCCAGGGCATCCTGGTTGAACGTTGCCGTGCGGGTGGCGCTGGAATACCGGCGTTTTACTCGCCGACCAGCGTCGGCACCGCCCTTACCGAGGGCAGGGAAATCCGTGAATTCGATGGCAAGCCCCACGTCCTCGAACATGCGATACACGTGGACTACGCTTTTCTGAGGGGATATCGCGCCGATCGGCTGGGCAACATTCAGTTTCGCGGCGGCAGCCAGAATTTCAATCCCAGCTTCGGCAAAGCCGCGCGCGTTGCGATCGTCGAGGTCGACGAAATCGTGGAGCCCGGCGGAATCCCGCCGGAGCTCGTCGATCTGCCGGGAATATTCGTGTCGCGCGTGGTGAAGACGACGCAGGCCGTCGATG
>JACPTJ010000138.1 GCA_016192835.1 Betaproteobacteria bacterium | reverse complement strand
ACCCTCGACGGCGGGCACGGCGTGCTGGTTTACCACTACGGCAAGCAAAATGCCCTCGCGCTGTGGGGCTCGAGCCCCGCTTTCGGCATGGACGCCAACATGCTGCTGTCCTGGCACAAGTACGGCGGCGGCAAGGAGTTGCTCACCAAGGTCTACAGCTCGATCGGCGCCAACGTGGTGTCGTTCCCGTACGGGCCGATGTGGACGCAGCCGCTCGGCTGGTTCAAGAAGCCGATCACCAAGGTGGCGGACTTCAAGGGCTTGAAGTTCCGCACCGTGGGCATCTCGATTGACCTCTTCCAGGGCCTGGGCGCGGCGGTGAACGCGCTGCCCGGCGGCGAAATCGTGCCGGCGATGGATCGCGGGCTGCTCGATGCGGCGGAGTTCAACAATGCTTCCTCCGACCGCCTGCTGGGTTTCCCCGACGTGTCCAAGGTGTACATGCTGCAAAGCTACCACCAGAGCGGCGAGCAGTTCGAGATCACGTTCAACAAGACCAAGTTCGACGCGCTGCCGGCCAAGATGAAAACCATCATCGAGAATGCCGTGGAGGCCGCGTCGCAGGACCTGCAGTGGAAATCGATCGACCGCTACTCGAAGGACTACATCGAGCTGCAGACCAAGCAGAACGTGAAGGTCTACATCACTCCGGCGGCAGTACTGCAGAAGCAGCTCGACATCTTCGACGATGTCGTGGCGAAGTATTCGGCGAAGAACCCGCTGTTCAAGGAGGTCGTCGAATCGCAGAGGAAGTTCGCCGAGCGTGTGGTGAAGTGGGGTCTCGACACCATAGTCGGTCCGCGCATGGCTTATAACCATTACTTCGGCAAGAAGCCGGCCGCGAAGAAGAAGGCCTGATACCGAGCACGTTTTCAGGAAACACCATCCGGGGTCCCCGGATGGTGTTTTTTTTAAGCGCTGCCCGGAACGCGGTGGGCATGACACAATAGGAACCCGTGCAATCAGAGGTATCAACATGCAAAAACTGTTGCTTTTCGTCGACAAGGTGAGCACCTGGGTCGGGCACGCGTTTTCCTTCTGCATCGTGGGGCTTACCCTGCTCGTCTCGTGGGAAGTGTTCTCGCGTTACGCGCTCGACGCCCCGCATGCGTGGGTTTTCGACGTCATGATCATGCTGTACGGGACGCTCTTCATGATGGCCGGCGCCTATACGCTGGCGAAGAACGGCCACGTGCGCGGCGACGTGCTCTACGGTTTTTTCACGCCGCGGGTGCAGGCCACGATTGATCTCACGCTCTACATCGTGTTCTTCCTGCCGGGGGTGATCGCGCTGACCTGGGCCGGCTACACCTATGCCGCCGAGTCGTGGGCGATCAGAGAGGGTTCGAACATCACCGCCGGGGGCCCGCCGTACTACCCGTTCAAGACCATCATCCCGGTTGCGGGGGCATTCGTGCTCGTGCAAGGCGTCGTCGAAATCATCCGCTGCGCGATCTGTCTCAGGCAGGGCGAATGGCCCTCGCGCGAGGTGGATGTCCAGGAAGTGGACGTGGAGGAACTGAAAAAAATGGTCCACGTCAAGGACGAGGACATCGCGAAGCTTGACCAGTTCGTCGTGCGCCAGGAGCCGGGCAAATGAAGCTGCGCAAGGAACTCTGGTTCGGCTTCTGGCTGATGGCGATCATCGTGACCGCCATCGTGGTGCTCATGCCCTGGGGCCATATCACCAACGCCCACCTCGGCCTGTTGATGCTCGCGCTGATCGTCGTGGCGATCATGCTCGGCTTTCCGACCGCGTTCACGCTGATGGGCCTGGGCGTGTTCTTCGGCTGGCTCGCCTACCGCAGCGTGAACCCGGCGATCGCCGGCCAGCAGGTCTTCGATGTCATGGTGCAGCGCACCTACGGCGTGATGTCGAACGACGTGCTGATCGCGATCCCGCTGTTCCTGTTTATGGGTTATCTCGTCGAGCGCTCGGCGCTCATCGACCGGCTGTTCAGGAGCCTGCATCTCGCCACCTCACGCGTACCGGGGTCGCTCGCAGTGGCGACCATCATCACCTGCGCGATCTTCGCCACCGCGACCGGCATCGTCGGCGCGGTGGTCACGCTGATGGGCCTGCCAAGGTGGCGGCCGGTACGGTCACCGCGGGGGGCTGCCTCGGCATCATGATTCCACCCTCGGTGCTGCTGATCGTCTACGGCGCGACTGCGGGCGTGTCGGTCGTGCAACTCTACGCCGGCGCCTTCGTCCCCGGCATGATGCTCGCGGGGCTCTACATCGCCTATATCATCGTGCTGGCCAAGTGGAAGCCGGCGCTCATGCCTCCGCTCACCGAGAGCGAGCGGCGCGTCCCGCTTCCGCCCTTGGCGCAGACGCTGGCGCAGCGCGGCAGCAATGCGTTGACCGGTTTGTGGCGCACCCTTACCACTGGCTCTGGCGCCGGCTTCGCGCAACGCACCGTGTTCGGGCAGTTTTTCGTCACGCTGATCCCGGCGCTGTTCGTCGTCGCGGTGCTGGGCCTCACCTGGCGGGCGGCGACCGCGCCGGTCGTCGAGGTCAACACGGCCGGACTGGTGCAGGCGGGCCTGGAGTCGGAGGAAATCAAGGAGGAAACGACGGGCCT
>JACPTJ010000137.1 GCA_016192835.1 Betaproteobacteria bacterium | reverse complement strand
TATGAATGGATCACCTGGTTCGGACTGCTCGCTCCCGCGCAGACGCCGAAGCCTGTCATTACGCGTCTCAACGCCGCATTGGTCGAAGTCGTCCGCGCGCCTGACATCAAGTCGCAGTTCGAAATCCTGGGCTACAACGCGGTGGGCAGCAGCCCCGAAGAATTCGCCGCCTTCATACGCGCGGAGTCGCGGAGCCATGCGAAGGCGGCGAAGCTCTCCGGCGTGAAGGTCGATTAGCAGGGCGAACGAGTACTACCGGTACTGCGGTTTTGCATTTAATTCATCGCTTGGAAACGCTCTGGGGGCCTGCATCAGCCGCATATTGACCATGACCTTGGCCATTTCCACCGCTGCGGTCAGCTCGCAAATAAGCTGTATCTCGTCATAACCGGCAGCATCCAGCCGCTGCCTGATCTCATCTTCGAGATATTGCAGCGGTGTGCAGCCAATGATGATCGTGTCCGCTCCGTCCTTTTCAACAGCCGCCACGCACTGATCCAGTACTGCATCGAGAATCTTCTTCACCTCGGGATCGCCGGCTCTTTGCTCTTTCTTGCGCGTGTAGATGATGGAACCCATATCCGTCGATGAACGTCCCAGATTTCGCACGCTCGCGCACTTGCGGCCGAAACCGTAACCTTCGACATGACGTCTTGCGATTTGCGCCATCGCGTCCGTTAACTCCAGGATCGAAAACCTGTCCCCGACGAGCGAGGCGGCATGAACGCTCGAATGCAAGGCAAAGGCAACCGGAATCTTCGAAATTTCACGCCCGGCATGGAACCCCGGCTCCATCGTTCCCTGGCAGACAATGGCGTCGTACTGATTCATCGCGGAACATTCCCTGATCTTCTCGAGAACGCCCACGCTGGTATGCGCCAGGAAATCGTCATCACGGGTCGTCCGGATAACCCTGGCCGTTCCTGAATCGATGTCAACCTCGATCCCGTCCAGGAGTCCCTTTTTCCTCATGTTATCGATGAGCTCCTGTACCATGCGCCTTCCCGACTTGTCCTTTTGCGCGTAGCTTTCCCGTCTTGCGTAAGGCTCGATATGAATCAACTTCACCGGTTTTTTCCTTTGCGTTACGAACGATCCGCGCTATTGCAGCGGCGAGAACGCGCAGCATCTACAGATATTGCTTGAACCAGGCGATGGTTTCGTGGTACACGATCTTGCTCGTCTCGGGGTTGCGGAACTCGTAACTGTCGTAGTGCCCGCTGCTGGGCAGTTTCACCAGCTTCTTCGGCTCCCCGCACTTCGCGAAACACGAGAGTTGTTCCTCGGGCGGCACCAGATTGTCGCGCTCGGAGTAAATCATCAGGACCGGGCGCGGGCTGATCTTGTCCACCACCCACTCCGGCCTGAAGCGAAACACCGCCTCGGCGCTTTCCAGATCGCGCTCCTCGCTCTGGAAAGAGTGACCGCTCTCCCCGTGCATTTCGCGTTGACGCTGCGCGTCCGGATCGCGAATCATGATCTCGCCGTTGGGAACCAACGTACTCTTTCCTGTCTGGACGCGCTGCTGCGCTTCCTTGAGAACCCGGTCCTTGAACACCAGCCACTCCCAGGGTCTGCGTATTAACCGCATCCAACGTTCGCCGTTGGTCACGGCAACGCTCGTGACGAGACATTTGACGCGCTCATCGTGGGCAGTAACCCATACGCCGTTCGCGCCGCCGAAACTGGTCCCGTAGATTCCAAGCCGTTCGGGGTCAATGCCCGGTACCGTCTGCAGGTAGCTCAATGCGTCATAGGTGTTCTGCGCCTGTTCGAGCGGCCGGTGGCGGCCGCGCGGGCCCTCGCTCTTGCCAAAACCGCGGTAGTCGAAACCGAAAACGAACCATCCGGCCGCGCATAACCGCCGCATCATGTGCGTGCAGTCGGCCTGGGTGTTGCCGCTGTAGCCCGCAAGAACGAGAATGCCGGGGCGCGACGGATCGCCGGGCCGCCAGTCATCCGGCGAGTAAAGATATCCGGCAATACGCACACCGTCGCTGAAGAACAAGACGTCCGATGGATTCATGGTATTCAAGCATCCTTTTAAAGTCATAGCAGGAGCGTGGCGCGCGTTGGCGCGGCTCATCGGGCGCGAACCGGAACGTAATGGCAAATACTGCACCTGCCTGGCCCGTTCAGGCAAGCGCCTGCACGCACGCGGACCGGATTAACTCTCTTGTACGTCGTTGAACTTGACGGTGTGACGCCTGCCGTCGAATTTGTAGGTGCGCTTGCGGCTGCGCGGATACTCCGAGATATCGATGGGTTTGCGCGTGCCGCCCATCAGATAGACCAGGTCTTCCCGGTAGGGGTTTGACATCGTATGCGGCAGGGACTTGGCGGTGAACCCCATGAAATCCCCGGGGCCGACCCTGATTTTGCGGCCGCCGATCTCTGCAAGGCCGTGGCCGGACAGAATGTAGACGAATTCCTCGTCGCAATAGTGCGTGTGGTATTCGGTGGTTTCGTCGCCGGGTGCGATGCGAACCCGATGGAGGCCAAGCTCTGTCATCCCGACGGCATCCCCGAGCGACTTGCCATGGCGAACCGCGCGTGGATTCAGCCGGTGCACGCGACGCTCTTCCTTGAGCTTGGCGATGGTGCCCGCCGTAAGCAACGGAAAAGGTTTCGCTTTGGTCTTGGACATGAGACTCCTCGCAGGAAATATGGCTAGAATAGCACGGCACTCTTGGATAACGGCACAAAAGGGGTAAGACAATGTTGTTCATGGTAAACATCGTAGTGCATCTGCCGGGCGACTGGCCCAGGGAAAAAGTCGAACAACTCGCCAGCGCCGAGACGGCGCGCGGCATGCAATGCATCAAGGAAGGCAAGCTCAGGCGCATTTTCAGGATCGTGGGCCAGCGCGCGAACTTCAGTATCTGGGAGGCAGGCAGCCCCGAGGAACTGCACGCGACCCTGACGTCCCTGCCGATGCACCCCTATATGGATGTCAGCGTGACCCCCATCATCAAGCATTCGACGACCGAAGCGTGGGAAGCCGCGCACGGCGCGATGCCGCCGTTTTAGCATGATCGCCGTTTTCATCATTCTTGATCACAAGGAACAAGCTTATGACGCCCATTGAGAAATCGCCGGACGCTTCAAATGCAGCCACGGAAGCGCGTTACGCCGTTCTACCCAACCGAATGCCACCGATCCCGACGGACAAAATGACGGATGCGCAAAGGAAGGTCGCCGCCGAAATCGCCGCCGGCCCGCGTGGCAAGGTCGAGGGCCCTTACTGGCCGATCATCCGCAGCCCGGGGCTCGCGGAGTCATTGCAAAAAGTGGGCGAGTATTACCGTTATCGCTGCCCGCTCGATCGCAAGCTCAACGAAATGGCGGCATTGATGGCGGCGCGGTCGTGGTCCCAGCAGTTCATATGGGATGTCCACATCCTGCAGGCGCTCGACGCCGGGCTGAAGAACGACATCGCGCTGGCGATCGCCGAAGGCCGGCGCCCTGCCGGAATGGCTGACGATGAAGAGCTGCTGTACGACTTCGTGACGGAGCTGCTAGCCAACCAAGGCGCGAGCGACGCGACCTACGCGCGGACCGTTGCGAAGTTCGGCGAGTCCGGCGTCATCGACATCGTCGGCATCTTCGGTTACTACACGACGCTCGCGATGATCATGAACGTCGCGAGGACCCCGCTGCTGGAAGGCAGGCCGATGCCGCTTGCGCCGATGCCGATTCGGCTCCAGCCTCTCGCGGGAACTCCGCTGCGCGGCCGGTAGGCGCCGGAAGATTTCGTAGGGCGCGGATTTATCGCGCCGAACAACGAACGCAACAATTTCCAACGGCGCGATGAATCTGCGCCCTACGGCGGTGGCGATGGCCGCGCCCGACGAGGCTGCGCGATTACGGCTTGAAAATGCTCAGCCACTCGGCCTTCGCTTTGCTCTGATCTTCGGCCGTGATCTTCTCCCAATCGATCTTGATCACATTCAGTTTGTCGATCGACGGCGCATATTCGGGCGTCGGGCTGACGAACCCGGCACGCCCCGAGATCAACGCCTCCTTCTCGACGAGAACTTTCTGGCCGGCTTCCGACAAAATAAAGTCTACCCACAGCTTCGCGGCCGAGGGATGCGGGGCCTTGGCGAGGATGAATGTTGCCTGCGGCAGGAGCACCACGCCTTCCTTGGGCAGCATGAACTTCAGTTTCGCGCCTTTCTGATTGTACTGGTAGGCGCGCGTCGGCATGCCGGAAAATGCAAACATGTCCTGCCCGGTGACAATCTGGCCCGCGATCTGCTCGGAGCGCACGATGAAAGTGGGCTTCGTCGCCGCCAGTTTCTTAAAGTAATCGATTCCCAGCACCGGTTTGAGGCCTATGTAGGTCGCGAGGTAGGTCAGGGAAATCCCGGCATCGCCCACGCTCATACGGCCGTTCGGCACCGCACCGAACACGTCCTGCCACGATGTGCCCTTGAAATTAAGCTTGCCCGCATCCCACATCGGCACAAACATGTACGCGCCGTTGAACATGAAATAGCCTTCCTTGCCCAGCCCCTTCTCGAACGCCTGTTTATAGGCGGCGTGCTGCGGCGAGACGTAGCGCATGACGTGCCCGCCTTTCACCTTGGCGTGCACCCACGGCAGCGAGGCAATCGAGGCGACGTCCATCGTCACCCGGTCCGCGGCCACTTCCTGGTCCACCCGGGTAGCCAGGTTGGTGGTGACAGACAAGCTGTGACTGACCTTGAAGCTCGCAGGCAATCCGTACTGCTTGCGGAAAACCTCGACCAGGGCGTTGTTGCTTGCGGGCTGGATGATGGTGTCCCAGTAACTCAACTCGCCTTCCTTGATCGCTGCGGCGATCAGCGCGCGCAGCTGCTCCTTCTGCGCGCCCGGCGCCGCCTTGAGCGCGGGTGGTTCCTCCGCAGCCGGCGTCACCTGCATGAACAGCGCCAGTGCCAGCGCCACCATCAGTTTTTCAGAAAACTTTGCCATGGCTATGCTCCTTAAGGTTTGTCATAGTTACCGTTCGCCCAACCCTCTCCATTCTGGAAACTTCTTGCGGGAAAAAACGCGGCAGTCATCCGGCCTGATGCTCACGGTGACACGCTCACCCTGCCCGAACGTGCTATCGCCCGGCCCGACCGCCCGCACGCGTATCGGCCCCGCCTGAATCAGGTAATCCTGGTAAGTACCCACGTAGACGCACGCCTCCACGCTTCCGTCAAAGCAGTCCGTGTCTGCGTTGTTCTGTCCTCCAGCCGGACCAAGAGTAACGCGTTCGCTGCGGAAAGCCAAGATCACCGGCTCGCCACTGGACGGCGCCGCGCCCCCCCGCCAGAAACAGCGCAATGTAACGTCCTTGCCGACCGTAACTCCGATCGGCAGCGCCGCACCGTCGCCCGAAGCAGGCTTCGCGCCCCCGTTGCCGGCAGCGCCAACCCACGCCACTTTGCCTTCGAACATGTTGTCGAAGCCGAGAAAGTTGGCAACGAACGGCGTCGTGGGATGGGCGAAAAGTTCTTTCGGGGGAGCCATGCCTTCAATCAGCCCATGATTCATCACGACCACGTTGTCCGACAGCGCGAGTGCCTCCGCCTGATCGTGGGTCACATAAATCGCAGTAAAGCCCAGCCGACTCTGCAACAGCTTCAGTTCCGTGCGCATCTGATCGCGCAGTTTCGCATCCAGATTGGACAGCGGCTCGTCGAACAGCACCAGGCGCGGCTCGTGTACGATGGCCCGCGCGAGCGCCACCCGCTGCTGCTGCCCGCCGCTCAGGTTCGTCGCCGGACGCCCACCGAGGCCAGCAAGCCCGACCAGGGCCAGCACATCGGCCACGCGCGAGGCGATCTCCGATGCCGCCACGCGCCGGATTTTCAGCGGGAACCCGACGTTCTCTGCAACGGTCATGTGCGGCCAGACCGCGTAAGACTGGAACACCATCCCAACCTGTCTCGCCTCCGGTGCGAGTTCGACCCGTCCCTCGCTGTCGAAGACTACAGTGTCGCCGATGCGGATACGCCCGGCGTTCGGCGTCTCGAGGCCCGCGATCGAGCGCAGCATGGTGGTCTTGCCGCACCCGCTCGGGCCTAGCAGCGAGACTGTCGTGCCGAGCGCGACATCGAAGCTCACGCCCTGCAGCGCCATCGTGCCGTCAAAACTCTTGCGCAACGCCGTCACTTCCACAAAGGCGGAGGCGCCAGAGCGGCCGGACGCGTCATGGGTAATCATCAGCTAGCTCTCCAGGATCGAGCTGCGCGTAAGCCGGAACAGCATGAACGCCACCACCAGCATGAGAGTCTGCACCATCGCCAGTGCCGCGACGTGGCCGAAATTCTGCTCGCCCAGAATCACCATCGCCACGCTGAGGGTCTCGGTGCCCTGGGCATAGAGCAGGATGGTCGCGCCCAGTTCCCGAATGAATATTACGAACAGCATCAGCCACGCGGCGACCAGCGCCGGCTTGATGAGCGGCAGTATGATCAGGCGCAGCGTTTGTGCCCAGGAAGCCCCGCTTGCACGCGCGCTTTCCTCGAGTTCCCCGCCGATGGCAAGCAGCATCGCCGAGATGCCGCGCGTTGCGAGCGGCAGGAACCGTGCAACGTAAGCGATGAGTATGATCCACAACGTGGTGTAAAGCGGAGTGCGGATGAGCAGTATCAGGAAACCGAGCCCGAGGATGATGCCGGGAATGCCGAGCGGGAGTGACAATACCGAGTCCATGAGGGTGCGCATCCGGCTGCGCCCGCGCTGGAGATAATACGACTGCAGGGTTGCGAGCACCACGCCGATGGTCGCGCCCAGCACGGCGACGATCAGGCTGTTCTTCAGCGCGCGCCGCGTGAGATCGTTATAGAACAGCACCTGGTCGAAGTTGCCGAGCGTCAGGTAGGCGAAGGTCGGCCACCCCGTCCAGAGCGAGGACAGTGACACGAATACGAGTGCGACCATGGGCAGTATCACGCCGGCCGTAACGTAAACCAGCTCCAGTGCGAGCGCGGCGTAGCGCCACCTGCCGAGCTGCACGGTGCGCGGGCGGTAACCCTTGCCGGTCACGGTGGCGTAGCTGCGGCGGCTGAGATAGGCGCGCTGTGCAAGGGCGAAGCACACGGTGACGGCCATCACGAGGACCCCGATCGCGGCCGCACGGCCGTAATCGGACGGATACTGCACCAGCGAGTACACGGTGGTGGGAACCGTAGGAATACCGCGCGACGAAGCGAGCGCGAGCGGAACATCGAACAGGCCCGCGCTCGTCACGAAGACAACCAGCGCACCGGAGAGCAGCGCGGGCAGCATCAGCGGCGCCGTGACATGGCGTATCGTAAGCAGAAAGCCGGCGCCGTGCACGCGCGCGGCGTCTTCCAGCGCCGGGTCCATGCGGCGCATCGGGCCGATCAAGAACAGATACACGTACGGCGTATAGAACAGCGCCAGCACCCAGATGACGCCCCCGACCGAAAAAATATTGAAAAAATCGCTCGGGCCGGACAGATACCTGCTGACGATGTTATTCAGCAGTCCGGCATGGGGGGCGGCGAGATAGGTCCAGCTGACGGCCCCGACGAACGGCGACAGGAAGAAAGGGACCAGGTTGAGCGTATCGAACCAGCTTCTTCCCGGCGTGTCGGTGCGAGCGACGATCCACGCGAGCGCGAGCCCGAAGAAGCAGCTCAGCACCGTCGCCGCGAGTCCCGTGATCGCCGTGACGCCGAGCGCGCGATGGAACCTGTCGTCCTTGAACAGCGCGGCGAAGTTGTGCAGAGAGAGCGCGAGCTCACCCTCCGGGCCCGCCAGCACGCTGCGCGCCACCGTGGCAACGAACGGGCTCGCCACCAGCGCGACGCCGATCAGCACGGCCACGGCGGGAAACAGGACCTGGGGCGCCAACACGCGCCGCCTGGCCGACGCAACGCCGTTGCCCCGGGTCAACGCCGCCTCAGACGAAAAACCATGCATACTTTGCCTGGATTCCACCGGCCGTCACACTCAGGTTGTCGGAAACGAAACGCGGCTCAACGGTCGCGAACTTTAGCATAGAGCCGCTGGCTCGTCCTGCCGGTGGTATGGTCCAGCGGATGGACATCATCGAGGAACCGTTCGTCAAACGGGTAGGTCGTGTAGATGTCCGGGTCGCCGTCGGTCGTGATCAGATCGTTTTCCAGGCGGAAACCGCCGACTCCGACTTCACCGCCGTACGGCTCGAGATTGATCGCGATGCCCGGCTCGAGCGTGAACGGAGTCTTTTCCGACATCAGGCTGAAATGCGGACTTTCCCAAGGATTCGTCCCCGCGCCATGCCCAAGCATGTCGGTGAGCACGTAGGGTTGCGCGGCCTTGTACACGTCGGCCGTGGTTTTCCCGGGCCGGCACGCGGCACACGCGTTGAACAGCGCATTGTACGTGCCCTGGAAAAGTTCCCGCTGCCGGCGCGTGGGCATGATGTCGCCGCAGATCACGGTGCGCGTGAAATCGCCCCAATAACCGGCGAAGCATG
The DNA here is from genome assembly GCA_016192835.1 of Betaproteobacteria bacterium. Lineage (GTDB taxonomy): Bacteria > Pseudomonadota > Gammaproteobacteria > Burkholderiales > SG8-41 > PALSA-1004. The sequence goes on along the minus strand of JACPTJ010000137.1, from coordinate 5,775 downwards.
CGCCGATGTCGATGATCACGAGATCGCCCAGGCGGATGATGCGATCGGACGTGTAGCGGCGGTAGGGGGCCGTATAGGGGCCCGACGCAACGATGTTCGCGCATTGCGTCCATTCGCTGCCCAACGCCGTCATCGTCTGCCATGCGGTCGCCAATACCTCGCATTCGCGAATGCCGGGACGGATCGCGCGGATCGCCGCATCCATCGCCGCCTCGGTCATGCTGTTCGCGGCCTTCAGACATTCGATTTCATCGACGGTCTTGATGCGCTTCGCGTCGAGCATGATCGGATAGCCATCGACGAATTCGCACGTGGGAAAAACGCTCTGAAAGACCTTCGCCATGCCGGGCGTCCACACGTCCACGCCGATCCTCTTGTTCTTGAGCTGGTTACCGAGCAATCCCTGGAGGCGGTCCGCCCAGACCTGCGCGGCTTCCACCCCTTCGCGGAAGTTAGCACGGGGCTGAATCTGGTCCTCGGTGAGCCAAGGCATGGTGATCCGCGCCTGGGGATAATCCTGGGTGAAGAGTATCGGATCCGAATTCTTCGCGATCACGACGGAAGCGTTGCCGATAATAAAGGCCGGCCCGAGATGGTGCCGGAACCCCACGCTGTAGCGCGTGTCCTCGGTGCGGAAAATGAACAGCAGGTCGACATCGGTCTTGGCGAGCGTGTCCTTGATGCGCTTCAGCCGCTGCCGGCGCATGCGGTCGAAATTGATCCGCTCCTCCCAGTCGACGCCCATCAGGCCAAGATCGGACCGGCCCGGGGTGCCCAGCCTGCTGCGTGCCTCATAGTCTTTCAGCATTTGTCATCTCCTTTGGTAATGGCAGGTAGGCCGGCAACGGCTCTTTTTCTGGTGCCCGCTTGGATCCGGCGCACGTCTGAATTCCACCGGCATATTGCCGTTGTTTGCCATCCCTGTTCTTTGACCTGGATCAACTATCTGTATTCTGGCCTGGCCAGGATCGAATTCGAGCGCCGCCTCGGGTTTTCATATTATCATCTGCAATAGAATTACCTGATCCTGCGCGGCAAACGCGGCACCGCCTGTTATCAAAGGAGTATCGGAAATGCACCCAGGAATGCCCAGCGACGAAGTCACCGACGCCATCGCGCTGATCGAAATGCAGCGGCAGTACAGGGCCAAGGAAACCGGCCTCGCGGCGGCCTGCAGCGAAGCGCTCCGCAAGTTGCACGAGCTGCTTGCGGCCGCGCAGCCAGCAGCGCAGCCACCGGGCACGGGACATCTTGCGGACACTGAAGCAGTGATGATTGAAATCAAGCGCGTGACGAAACTGGCCGGCAGTGCGAGCCAAAGTGCAATGTCGAAGCGGGGGCGCCCTGGACGGCAGCAGCCGGCGTCGCATCCGCGCGGACCACGCAATATCCTCCGCAGCAAAGGCCGCAGAACGATGGGCCGGCGCGGCGACCGTTAGGGAAGTCCTGGCGCAATAGGGCGCAGATGTAGGGCGCAGCTTCAGCGCGCCACGGCTCGGCGCGCTGAAGCCGCGCCCTACGCGGAGGAAACCACGGTCCGACGCGTCAGTTAGCGTTCGACCTCGCCGGGATCACGATTTGAGTCTGGGTGACGATTGCAACGATGCGCCCGTCCGGATTCCTGATCGTCGTCTGCCATACCATCGTGGTGCGGCCGATGTGAAGCGGGATGGACACGGCCGAGAGCGCCGGCCCTACTCCCGCGGCAAAAAAATTGGTTTTCGACTCAAGCGTTCCGGTGCGATAGCCGGGCTTCAGGTTGGCGACCGTCCTGGCAGCGCCCAGCACATCCGCAAACGCCATGATCGCGCCCCCGTTCACGCGGCCGCCGCGGTTGATGTGGAGCGGTTTGATGCGCATCTCGGCGGTCACCTTTTTGCGGGTGAGCGCGAGCAGGCGCACGCCGAGCGTGCGCGGCGTGCCGCTCAGGACCACTTCGCGGCCGCCGGCGATGCCGACTGCCCTGACCTTGCTTGAACGTTTGGTGCTGTTAGCCATGCGACCCCTTATATTCGTGGTTCGTTATTCGTTGTTCGTTGTTCGCCATTCTCAATCCCCGGTAGTCGCTTACGCAAGTAGAATATCCACTCCACCAACACAGACGGGGATTCGAACGTGGCCACCACACCAACACCTCCCGTTCACGCGGGCGAGATCCTGACGCGGCGCTGGGTCGAGCAGCGCTGGCTGCTCGACAACACCATCCGCGCGGTCGGCATCGACTGGGACCAGCCGCGCAGCGTCACCTACAACACGCCCTGCGGTCCGGAGGCGAACGCCGACTTCGCCGCGATCCGCCAGCGCGTGCAGAAGTTTGCCGATATCTCGCCTGCTTTCGAGGCTACCGCGCGCCGCCGCGAAGCCAAGGCGCGAGCCGCCGAGGAAGCCGAAGAGTTCGTGACCGCGCGCCAGAATTATTTCATGGCGGCCATCCACTACGCCGCATCGCAATGGCCATACGACGAGAACAACGACAAGAACGTGTCCCTGAACCAGGCAAAGCGCGACTGTTACACGTGTTACGCGAAGCTTGCGGACCACCCGGTCGAAGCGGCGTGGGTGCCCTTCGAGGGCAAAGCGCTTCCGGGCTGGTTGCATTTGCCGCCGGGGTACCGGGGCGGCCACATTCCGGCGGTCTGGTCGATTCCGGGAATGGACGGCTTCAAGGAAGCGAACGTCGCGATGTACGGCGACCGCTGGCTCTCCCGCGGCATCGCGGTGCTTACCCTCGAAGGGCCGGGCCAGTACGAGAGCGCGATGCTCGGCATCCACGTGAGCATGCCCAACTGGATCGCGGCCGGCGGCGCGGTTGCGGACTGGCTGGCAGCGCGACCAGAGATCGACCCGGCTCGGATCGGCGTGGTCGGCAGCAGCTTCGGCTCTTTCTTCGGCACCATCGTCGCTGCCAGCGAACCGCGTTTCCGCGCCTGTGCGGTAAGCGCGACTTGTCTCGAGCCGGGCTGTCACACGATCTTCGAGGAGGCGTCGCCAACTTTCAAGAAACGCTTCATGTATATGTCGGGGTACACCGACGAAGCGGCTTTCGACGAGTTCTGCCAGTCACTCACGTGGGAAGGGCATGCCGGGAAAATCCGCGTGCCGTATTTGTGCGTGGCCGGTGAAGCCGATGAACTGAGCCCGCTCGTCCACACCGAACGGCTGCTCGCAACGCTGCAAAGCCCGAAACAGCTCGTCGTGTACCAGGATTCTCGCCACTCGGTCGGCAATGTTCCGTCGGCGAACCTCGGGCCGACGCCGGCCGTGCTGATTGCCGACTGGATGAACGCGCGGCTTGCCGGCAAACCGTTTACCAGCGAGCGTTGGTTCGTCGAGGCGAGCGGCCGGGTAGTAAAGACGGCATTAAAATGAACGAGCGCCGTGCCGAAGCCCGGCGCGAGACGCGTGAAGCGGGTGGACGTCAGTGGGTGAGCAGCGCCATCACGATCAGCAGCAAGGCCGCCGCCTGAAACGCGACGCGCAAGACCATCCACTGGGCACTGTTGCGATGCCCGATTTCGCCGCCATACGCCATCGAGGAAATTCCGGACACCAGGGACACCACGGTCGCCGCCGCGGCCAGCAAGACCAGCAAAGTAAGGATACTCATGATTTCCTCCTTCTGGTGTAACTCGCAACAGTCTTGCGCGTATCACGCTTCGCGTCTTTGAGGTGGATCAACAATTCGTTGGTTTTTTGGTGCGCTCTGAATTCAGTCGGCCTTGATATTGGACGCGCGGGCAAGCTTGGTTAAAGCCGCGATGTCCTCGGCGATCAGCTTGTCAAACTGCCCGGGCGTCGTGGGCGCCGGTTCCGCGCCTAACGCGACCCAGCGGTTGCGCACCTCGGACTGACCAAGGATGCCCGTGATTTCCCGGTTCAACCGGGTGACGATGGCGCGCGGAGTTTTCGCGGGGGCGAGCAGCCCGTACCAGAATTCAAAGCGGTAGCCGGGCAGACCGGATTCGGCAACGGTCGGGACATCGGGAAGCTGGGACACGCGCTGCATGGTGGTGACCCCGATCGCGGGCACTTTGCCTTCCTTCACCAGATTGATGGCGCTCGCGAGCGGCGACAGGAAAAACTGCACGCGGCCCGATATCGTTTCGGTGATCGCCTCGGGAATGCCCTTGAACGGCACGTGCACCACGTCGATCCCCGCCATGTTCTTGAACAGTTCGGCGGCGAAATGCGTCCCGCTGCCAACCCCGGCTGAAGAGAAGTTGAACTGCCCGGGCTTCGACTTGGCGAGCGCAATCAGTTCTTTCGCCGATTTCACGCCCAGCAGCGGGGAGACGAGCAACAGCGCCGGCCCTTTGGCGGTCATGGTGACTCCGGCAAGATCCTTGAGCGTGTCGTACGGCAGCTTGGCGTATATGGCGGCCGCTACCGCGTGCGCGTTCGATACCGAGAGCAACGTGTAGCCGTCGGGATTGGAATTAGCCACGATATTTGCGGCAATGGTGCCCCCCGCACCCACCCGGTTGTCCACCACCACCTGCTGCTTCCAGCTCTCGGTGAGTTTCTGCGCGATGAGGCGGGCGGTGATGTCGGGCACGCCGCCGGGCGTGAAGCCGATTACGATGCGCACCGGCTTGACCGGAAAGCCTGCCGCCGGATCGCCTCCCGCCGGCTGCGCAGCGTGGATTCCACCCGCCGTCGCGGCGAACAACGCTGCGACGAGGGAAACACTTCTGCAAAATATCTTCATTGTTCCTCCTTCCCTACCATTTTGCCTCAGTAACTTATCCACCGCTCAGGAAATCAAAGCAAATCAGCCGCAAGTCTGCACGTCTCAAAGTCACGCGTGCGGCAGTCTCATATGACGAAGCGGCCGGCTCGTTCAATGCAGCCCGCATCTTGCGAACCACTTCGATAAGTTCCTTTGCTTGGCCAGCAAGCCCGTAGCCCGTGACCGTGAAATACGCGGTGGCGACATCGAGTGAGCGCCCCGTGTGCTCGGCCAGCACTTCGTTCAGCACATCGGCGAGCCGGTGCTGCTGATTGTCGATGACGTAGGGGATGCGCATTTCAGCCCTCGCCAACATCCTTGAGCAGGCTTCGCGCAAGTTCCGGAGAAATATGAAAGCCGTGCTCGAACAAGCGCTCAAGACAGGGCTTCAGTGCCGGAATCAACCTGCGGCGCTTCGCCACGGCAAGGATACCGAGCGTCCCGGTAAAATCGATGCCGTGCGCGCGTGCCTCACGCCGGGCCGGTTCGTCGTCGAGCAGGAGATAACAATCACCGCCTGCTGCAAGCGCGGCACTGAGGATGCTCGCCTCCCCTGGGCCGAGCTTTGGAAACGCCGGCGCACCCGTCACGATACGATGCACGCGAATCCAGCGTGCCGCCATCCCGCGGCGCAGTTCAATGGCGCCGGGACGCGTCCCGCCCGCAAGCACCTCGCCGCGAACCTCTGCTGTCACGGAAACGGCGCCGAACAGCTCGCGCAGCAGTCCGACGGTGCCGGTCGCGGCAAGCGCGATCAGCGGGCTCGCGTCGCTGAGGACGAGCCTTTTTTGAGCCATGACTCGAGGCTCTTGATGTCTTCGCGCAGCGTTTTTGCGTTACCGCGGATCACGGGGATGCCGGCCCGGCCCATCTCGACCATGAAGGCCTCAAGCGGCATTCCGGCGATTTTGGCCCCACGCCCGAGGGAAACGCTCTCGTTCTTGTAGAGCGCGGTCGCCAGCGCAAGCCTTACGCCTGGCTCACCGAGCAGGCCCTCGTCGTCAAGATGGAACAGCAAGGCCTCTGGCTGGTCGCGGTTCATGACC
>JACPTJ010000477.1:22344-24502 GCA_016192835.1 Betaproteobacteria bacterium | reverse complement strand
GGGTGGAACGCTAGTATTCGTAGGCACCCGGGTTCCCGTCAAAATCCTGTTCGACTATCTTGAGGCTGGCGATAGTCTTGACGTTTTTCTCGATGAGTTTCCCTCTGTGACTCGTGCGCAAGCGATTGCAGCGCTGGAGCTAGCGAGGGAAGTCCTTGCGCCCGATGCGCATCCTGCTTGACGAATCCCTGCCACGGAAGCTGACGCTCGAACTGCCGGGACACGATGCACGAACGGTTCAGAGATGCTGCTGGACGGGGTTCAAGAACGGCGCGCTGCTACGCGAAGCAAGCCAGGAGTTCCAGGTTCTTCTTACTGGCGACCAGAACCTGGAGTTTCAACAGAACCTGACGACCTTGCCCATCGCAGTCATCGTGATGGTTGCGGTAAACAACCGAATCGAAACACTGCGTCCGCTGATTCCGGATGTGCTCGAAGCGCTCAAGACCATTCAACCTGGCCAGCTTGTGCGAATCGGTGCCTAACCGCGCAATCGACAGCGACACTTTGCAAGCGCCGATGGCACTCGCGCGTGCGCGTCATTGCGAACGTTGGGCTAGCATTATTAATAACAAAAACGACCATTATAAGTGCTGAAACAGGACTAATTCCAGTGAGCAGCTGGTTTGAACAATTAAAAAATTACTCCAATATTATTGACCGGTTGGATATTTCCCAAGCGCATTATTTGTCGCTGATGGAATCGGTTAAGAAGGTGTTTCCTCAAGAGTGGGTTGCGAAAGAATTAGAGAAACACGACAGAAGATATCCTACCGTTATTGAATGTAGTCTTCTGCCAGGTCTCTTCCGTCGTTTAGTATACAATCCAGTCGCTATAGTGTTGGGTGTAACATGTGGTGGTTTTGGATCCCTTGTGCCTTTGATTCGCCTTGGTCAGCTAATACAAGCCATCGAAGGCGAAGCCTCTAAGGAACAATTATTTCAAAGGTTACGTGGTGCCCAGGATGACTATATGGGTGCCCTGTTTGAGCTTGAAGTTTTCGAAGCATTCAAGAATGCAGGGTTTTCACTCAAGAAGGCAATGGAAGCTGATGGGGTGGACTTTACTTTTCAGAAAAACAGCAAAGAAATTCTAATCGAAGCAACTCACAGGGGAGCCTCTTGGATTTTAGATCTTGTTGATGAAATTTTCAGAAGGTCATTTCAAAGAGAATTCGGTGGACAATCAAACCGCTCTATTCGCTTGAAGCTGAAATATAGACGTGACTATTACACAGACGCTGCGGTGGAAGAAATTGTCAAAAGAATAGTAGAAGTGGGAAGGGGTTTTTCGGGTGGTTTCGAAGATCCGCAGGGAAACTATTCTATCTCCCAAGAGAAATCTGAGAAACATACCAATTTGGCAATAGGATGGAATGACCGAGGAGGAGAATGCGTATATGAGGCCAAAGATCTTTTCAAAAGTAAACTACAAGATAAAACAAAACTTAAACAACTTTTGATAAATCCTGGAACATATTGTGCAATTGATATGCGCGCACTCATGCCATGCATATTAGCAGAAAAAAAACAACGACTTTTTCAAGATCAGTTCCGAAATTTTGAGGGATTGGCTTTCATATGCATGCCAGTTCTTTAAGGAAAACCCATCTGTGGGGGGTATTTTTATCTGGGTGCTTCATGCCGGAAGGGTCAAAGATATTATAGTGGATCATATGGATCAAAATGAAATCATCTTTGTCAACGCTCCTGGTCACCTATTGGAAGAAGAAACTCTACAATTATTCCCCTTTGCAAAAGTACCAGGAGATCTCAGTTGGTATCATGCGAATTAAGTTTACGGCACATAGAGCGCCCAACACTGCGCGTCAACCAGACGACCTGCAAGCAGCGCTTGCAGTTGCTCTCCGCCCTGCGGGCTCCGGCGGCCGGTTAGCTATTACGTTGATATGGCTTAACTCTGTCAATAGGCACGAGCGGTTCCGCACTCCGGGTTAACGGGGTGTCTGGTTTGAAGCCGACAGCCAGACAGGGGACGCGACGGGGCTACTGAAACGACGGTGGATCGAGCTGATATTCGGGAACGCGAAACCGGGTCAGTGTCACTTTTCCCTTTCTTCGAAAAAGTTGCACTGACCCGAATGGCACTTACTTAAGCCAAGCATCGCAGCTCAGCAAGATTCGGTATCGTGGATTC
>JACPTJ010000477.1:0-22302 GCA_016192835.1 Betaproteobacteria bacterium | reverse complement strand
CGCGCCTCTCCCCGCAAGGGCCTTGAAGGGCAGGAGTTCCCGATGCCCACAGCTTAAGTAAGTGCCATTCTGCACTGACCCTCTTTACACTGCTCGAACTTCTTGCCGCTGCCGCAGGGGCAGGGATCGTTGCGGCCCGTTCGGTAGGGCGAGCAGTGGCTTCCGCCAGGTCAAATTAGCCCAAAGGGAAAGACATTGAGCGCGCGAATGACACCTGAGGACAGATCTGCCGGCATGCATCTTCTCGAGAAGGGTATGCTGGTCGAATTCCAGATTCTCGACGTGAAGGTGGTGCCGGGACCCGATGACGCTGAGTTTGGCCTTCGGATCGATCTGCGCCTGGGCGAAGATGATGATGAAGATTCGAACGATGTCGAGTGGGGAGGGTTCGGGTTCTGCTTCGTGCTCGCGGTGCTCTCGTTCGCTGACGCGAGACCGAGAGTGCTCGCGGTGCTCTCGTTCGCTGACGCCAGGCCGAGAGGAGCGTCGGAGATTGACTATGAGGAGGATGACCAGATCACGCTGGTCGACTTCCTGGAGGGCTTGAGTTTCGTTCGCGGCGAGCTGCATTTCCGTGGCGACTACATCCGCGGGCGGCGGCTCAAGACGGACATCACGGTAAAGGCTGACGGGGCGGTGACTTTGGAGACCATCGGTCGTGGAAAGGCCGCGCTCCAATGGCTGGACCGCGTGAAGGGCAAGAAGATGATGAGCCTTATCAGTTGACGCTATTTCCCTTTCGAAGGTGGCAGAAAAGCCGTGAGCAGTTGGGCGATCGTTGCCAGTGTCTGCGGTTCGGGGAGCGGTAACCGGAGATAGCTCCGTCCGCTCTTGGCGTCGGTCTCCAGAAACGGATTTTGGTGGGTGGGTGCCTGGTCTGTTCCGGACTGCTGCGTTGCGGCGGCCAACTGCGTCAGGAATTTGATTCCGGTATCGATCAGTCCCCGCAGCGCGTCGTGTTCCGGCCCAGCACTTTCCTGCGGTCGATCGCGGACCGCTGATTGAGCCGCTGCGTTTGCGGCGGCGTCTACCTGAGACGGCGCGTCCGCGAGCGTGGATTCGGTTGGCGATTGTGACGACGGTTCCTGAATCTCCGCGCTGCCCATTGCGCCGGTCGCCTTCTCCACCCCCTCGATGAAGCGCGCAAGGCGCGTGCCATTCATCGAGATTTCACTGCTGCCGCCGTCGAGAACTCCCGCAAAAAGCGACTTCTTGAAACCCAACAGCGATAGCATGCCCTCCTCGATGGTACCCTGCGCGATAAAGTTGACCACTTGCACGCTGCGCTGCTGGCCCATGCGATGCACGCGCGCGATGCGTTGCTCCAGCACTGCGGGATTCCATGGCTGGTCCATGTTGACCACGGTCGCGGCGTGCTGAAGATTGAGTCCGACTCCGCCCGCATCGGTGGAGAGGAACACCCGGCATTGCGGATCGTGGCGAAAGCGCTCGATCAGGTCGCCGCGCTTCTCCGATGGGACGCCGCCGTAAAACAGCACGTGGCCCCAACCCCGCGGGATAATCCGGCGTGCGATCAGTTCGTGCGTCCCGAGCCACTGGCTGAAAACCACGACCTTCGCATCCGGATCTTCAAAGATGTCTTCCAGCAAAGCGGTCAGTTCGTCCGCTTTGACGCCATGGTCGGTTTCATGGTCGAGCAGGAAGGTGCTGTTGCAGGACATGCGCATGTTCTGAAGCGCGCAAGTGAGGCGCCGCTGGTCGGCGTCCGACAGGAAGCGGTATTTGCGCCATTTGTGAACGATACGCGCGACGATCTCCCGGTTCTCCTCGTGCAATATCATCTGCTGCTCGGTCATCACCACGAACACGTTCTTGTCGGTGCGTTTCGGCAACTGGGACAGCACTTCACTCCTGCGCCGGCGGATCATCACGGGCGCCAGGGTGCGGCCGATGGCGTCGAGTTTGCGGTAGCCCACGACTCGCCCGTGGTCATCGCGGACCTGATGTTCGTGCAGCAGCCGCCAGGTGGGGCCGAGACGATGCTGGTCGACGAACTGCACGATGGATATCAATTCCTCCAGCCGGTTCTCCAGCGGCGTGCCGGTCAGTACGAAGGCATACGGGCTTGCAATGCGCTTCAATGCCCGCGCCGCGATCGTATTCCAGTTCTTGATGCGCTGCGCTTCATCCACGATCACCACATCGGGCGACCATCCTGCGATCAAGTCCAGGTCCCGCGCCAGCGTGTCGTAGGCGGCGATCTTCCAGGTGCTGCCCTCGGCATACTGCTGGCGGCGCTTGGGCTGGCCGCCACTGATGACGAGCCCCTTGTGCCCGGCAAATCGGGCGAGCTCCAGTTCCCACTGGTGCTTGAGCGAAGCCGGACAGACCACCAGCACTCGCTCCGCGCCGAGGTGCCGAGACAGTATTTCCGCGGCGGCGATGGCCTGGATGGTCTTGCCGAGGCCCATGTCGTCGCCGATCAGGCATCGGCCGGCGCGTGCGGCGAATAGCGCACCTTCGGCCTGATAGGGATGCAACCGCGCTTTCAGCATCCGATTCAATGCCGGGCTTTGTGCGCCGCCGGGGAAGGCTTGGTCGATAACCAGGCTGCGCAGTTCCCCGTCCCGTATCTGGGCAATGAAGTCCAGGGCATCGTCGTATACGCGTATTTCGTGTTTGCCCGCGTGCTCAGCGAGGAATCGGTCGAGTCGCGAGAAGTGCTCCGGCGCAAGCGTCCAGCCCGCATGTTCGTCGAATAGCCGGGTTGCGGCTGCGTGCAGCGGCGCAGGGCAGTTCCCACCTGCGCGGAAATGCAGGCTGCGGCGTGAACCGTAGCGAAGGTAGATTTCGCTGAACGGTGGCTGATATCCTTGCTTGAGCGCGGTGCGTGCACCGCGCTTTTTTTCCAGCCTCGCCAGCGTGAACTCAATATGCTTGCAGGTTCCCAACTCGTTGGTGGCATAGTCGGGACAGGAGCAATAGTTGTCACGCGCACCGGTTCCCCGAATCGCGACCCGGTAATGGCCGCGTGAGGTTGCGTTAGTGACGCGGAACTCGGAGAACACCGGTTCGGTCCCGATGTTCTCCAGTGCGAAATCCTGTTCCCGCCCGTACTGGCGGCGCAGAGCGGTTTGCCATGCTTCCGGAGCCATATCCGTCGGCGGATACAGGCGGGAGAGGCGGGGTTCGGGTTTAGCGGCCTTCTTCCTGGCGGAGCGTGTGGTGTTTTTCATATACGGGTATGCAGTTCTGTTTTCCATGGCATTTTGCCTGTGACTAAGTTCAGATCTGACTCGACTGCGGTATCACGAATGTTAGCTGCCGCCAACCGCGTTTAGCCACTCAATCACCTCGTCCGCATTCCGGTCGGACGGAAACACCGGATAAAACACTTTCACGATCTTGCCGTCGCGCACGATCAGCGTGATGCGCTTGATCAGCTTCATGCCGTCGACTTCAAACATCGGCAGCCGCAGCGTTTGCGCGAATTCCAGTTTTTCGTCGCTCAACAGTTCGAACGCGAGGTGCAGCCGCTCGACCGCTTCCTGTTGGTAAGCGGTGTCCTGCGTGGAGAGGCCGAACAATTCCGCGGCGCCGAGCGCTTGCAGCTCCTGATGGTGATCGCGGAATCCGCACGATTGCGGCGTGCAGCCGCGCGCGCCGGGGATCGCGTTCCAGCCGGTCGGCACTTCCTGATCGGGACGGCCGGTGCGCGGATAAATGTAAACGACGGTCGTGCCCGCCAGCGTAGACAGATCGACCCAGCGGCCGCGCGTCGAAGCGAGCGCAAGCGCTGGCACCTTCGTCCCGGTCAGGTGACCGCATGCGCCGTCGTCCTGCGGCACCGGCAGGTCTTTCGGCAGATCCATGACATTGTCGGAACGTGGCATATGGAAAACCCCCTCACCCCAGCCCTCTCCCCCGGTAACGGGGGAGAGGAAGTCTTATTTCGCCCATTCACTCTTTCACTCTTTCACTCTTTCACGGCTCTCACCTGATCAGCAGGTATTTCAGCGTCTGCAAGTATACCTTCGGCAGCTGCTCGAGTTCGTCGAGTCTGATGCACTCGTTGATTTTGTGGATGGTGGCGTTGGTCGGGCCGCATTCGACCACCTGCGGGCAGATATCGGCGATGAAGCGACCGTCCGAAGTGCCGCCGCTCGTCGAGAGCTTGGTATCGATTCCGGTCACGCTTTTGATCGCGCGCGCCACTGCATCGACGAGGTCGCCTTTCTTCGTCAGGAACGGCCGGCCGTCGTAACGCCATTCGAGATCGTAGGGCACGCCGTGCCGGTCGAGGATGCCGTGCACTCGCGTCTGCAGCGATTCAAGGGTGCTCGCGGTCGAAAAGCGGAAATTGAACTTGATGTGCGCTTCGCCGGGAATCACGTTGTTGGCGCCGGTGCCGGCGTTGAAATTCGAGATCTGCCAGGTGGTCGGCGGGAAGTATTCGTTGCCGCTGTCCCATTGGGTCTGCGCGAGCTCGGCGATTGCGGCCGCGACCGCGTGGATCGGGTTTTTCGCCAGGTGCGGATAGGCGACGTGGCCCTGCACGCCTTTGACCGTGAGTATGCCGGAAAGCGAGCCGCGCCGGCCGTTCTTGATCATGTCGCCGAGTTTTGCTGCCGAAGTCGGTTCGCCGACGATGCAGTAATCCATTTTCTCGCCGCGCTCCCGGAGCGCTTCGACGACCCGCACCGTGCCGTCGACCGCCGCTGCTTCCTCGTCCGAGGTCAGCAACAACGCGATCGAACCAGGGTGGCCGGGATGCTCCTCGACGAAATCGGCAATTGCAACGACGAATGCGGCGAGCGAAGTCTTCATGTCGGAGGCACCGCGGCCGTAGAGCACCCCATCCCTGATCGCCGGCACGAACGGATCGCTGCCCCATTGCTCGAGCGGCCCGGTCGGCACGACGTCGGTGTGGCCGGCAAAGCACACCAGCGGACTTGCGGCTCCGCGCCGCGCCCACAGGTTGTCGACGCCGCCCATGCTGATCTTCTCGCATTCGAAGCCGAGCGGTTGCAATTGGTCGCACAAGATGTCAAGGCAGCCTGCATCGTCTGGGGAGACCGAGCGGCGCGAGATGAGCTGTCTTGCGAGTTCAAGCGTGTTGATGGACACGGGAGGCACTTTCGAGAGACGGGTTCCGGCCCGCATCTTAGCAAATCGCTGCTGCCCGCGCCGCAACTGCCGGGCGCCGCCGATCCCGGTTAAAATAACCGAAAATTTCGCCGCCGTTTTTTTCGCAGGCGGCGACCAACGACTCGGGCAGGAATCCAAGAGTGACAGCCGTGCTGATTTCGCATCGTTGCAATGCCCGCTACGGCACCGACTTCATTGCCGCTGCCGGGCGCGATGGCGTCGAACTCGAGTTGCTGGTGCTGCCCATAGCCCCCGAAGCGCGCATAGACGACGCGGTTGCCGCGCGCGCCGAGGCTGCCTATTTCAGCGGCGACGTGTTTCCCGAGTTCTCCAGACAGTTCTTTTCGGCGACGCGCAAAGCGTCCGGTCTCAAGTGGCTGCAGGTATTCAATGCCGGAGTCGATCACCCGGTATTCGCGACCATCCTCGAGCGGGGCGTGCGGCTCACCACGGCAGCGGGCTCGGCCGCCGAGCCGATCGCGCAGACCGCGATCGCCGGGATGCTCTATCTCGCGCGCAACTTTCCGCGCTGGTTGGCCGGCCAGCGCAACCATCAATGGGATCCGATGCGCGCGAGCGATCTGCCGCGTGATCTGCGCGGCCAGGTCATGCTGGTTTACGGCCTGGGCGGGATCGGAATGGAAATCGCGCGGCTCGCGAGCGTGCTGGGCCTGTATGTGGTCGGCGTGCGCCGCAACGCCATCAAGACCGCGCACGTCGACGAAATCCACACACCTGACAAGCTTCCCGGGCTGCTCGCGCGCAGCGACTGGCTGGTAATCGCGTGCCCGCTCACCGACGCGACGCGCGGCATGATAAACGCAGCGCTGCTCGCGAAGCTGCCGCGGGGTGCGCGCGTGATCAACATCGCCCGCGGCGAAATCGTTGCCGAGCACGCGCTGATTGCGGCGCTGCAAAGCGGACACTTGGCCGGCGCTTATCTCGACGTGTTCGCGCAGGAGCCGCTGCCGGCCGAGTCGCCGCTGTGGGATATGCCGAATGTGCTCGTGACGCCGCACGACTCTTCAGCGTCGGCCGGCAACGAAGCTCGCGTCAATGCGATATTTCTTGATAACCTGAAGCGCTGGAACCGCAACGAACCGCTCGTCAACGAAGTTACCAGACTCTAGCGAAGTTCCAAAAACTTTGAAACCGCCGATGGACGCCGATGGACGCAAATAAAATCAAGATCGAACACCAGTGATGAGGTATTCTCGCTTTTCTATCGGCGTTTATCGGCGTTTATCGGCGGTTAATCGTTTTTCAGTCGGAGGAGGAATATGAAATTAGCCATCGCCATCGCATTTGCCGCCGCCGCGCTCGCCAGCACCGGCGCGCCCGCGCAAAGTTATCCGCAAAAAACAGTCCGCGTGGTGGTCCCGTACGCGCCGGGCGGCAACACCGACTTCACGGCGCGGGTGATCGCGGCCAAGCTCACCGATGTCTTCGGGCAGCAGATCGTGGTCGAGAACCGCCCGGGCGGGGGCACCAACATCGGCTCCGAGCTCGTGGCCAAGGCACCCGCGGACGGCTATACGCTCCTGATGGGCGGCGCCTCGAACGCGATCAACATGAGTTTCTACCCGAAGATGCCTTACGACACGCTGCGCGACTTCGCGCCGGTGATCCTGTGCGTGAAGGGCGCCAACGTGTTGTCGGTGCATCCGTCGCTGCCGGCGAAAAACCTGCAGGAACTGATCGCGCTCGCCAAGACGCGTCCGGGCCAGCTCAATTACGCCTCCTCGGGACTCGGCAGCTCGAACATGATGGCGGGAGAGCTGCTCAAGCTGATGGCGGGGGTCAACATCGTCCACGTGCCTTACAAGGGCAACTCACCGGCGCTGACCGACACCATCGGCGGCCAGGTTGAAATGATTTTCAGCGGCGTGCCGGCGTTGCTGCCGCATATCAAGAGCGGGCGGCTGCGCGCGATCGCGATCGGCAGTCTCAAGCGCTTTCCGGCGCTTCCCGACGTGCCCACCATTGATGCCTCAGGCCTCAAGGGCTACGAGGCGACGACCTGGTTCGGCCTGATGGCGCCGGCGAAAACCCCGAAGGACATCGTGGCTCGGCTCAACTCTGAATTCGGCAGGATCCTCGTCAGCACCGAAGTTCACGATCGCTTCATGAACGAGGGCATCGAGCCGATCGGCGGCACCCCCGAGCAGTTCGGCGCGTTCATTCGGGATGAAATCGACAAATATGCGAAAGTGGTAAAAGCCACCAATCTGAGGGCCCAGTGAGCGGGGGCATGTTCCAGCAGGTTGATTTCTCCGCGCTCGAGCTTCCCGCCCCGGCGCGCAAATTGCAGCACGAAGTGCGCGAATTCCTGCGCGCGGAAATCGCTGCGCAGGCGTTCCAGCCGCATCTGGGGCACACCGTTTTCAACGCCGAATTTACCCGCAGGGTCGCCGCGCGCGGCTGGATCGGAATGACCTGGCCGAAGCGCTACGGCGGACAGGAGCGTTCCTACCTCGAACGCTTTGTGGTGACCGAGGAAATGCTTGCGGTTGCCGCGCCGTGCGCCGCGCACTGGTTCGGCGACCGCCAGACCGGCCCCAGCCTGCTGCGCTACGGCACTGAAGAGCAAAAGCAGCGCTTTCTGCCGGCGATCGCGCGCGGCGAGTACTCATTTGCGCTTGGCATGAGCGAGCCCAATTCCGGCTCCGATCTGGCGTCGGTCAAAACGCGCGCCGAGCGCGTTCCCAATGGCTGGCGAGTGACGGGACAGAAGGTATGGACGAGCTGGGCGCACCGGGCGCATGCGTTTTTCGTGCTGTGCCGCACCACCCCCGCAGCGGGCGACCGTCACGAAGGCCTGTCGCAATTGATCGTCGAGCTCGACGCGCCCGGAGTGACGATACGGCCGATCCGCTTCCTCGACGGCCGCCACACCTTCAACGAAGTGTTTCTCGACAACGTGTTCGTTCCCGACGCCGGGGTGGTGGGAGCCATCGGCCAGGGCTGGAAGCAGGTAACTTCCGAGCTTGCGCTGGAACGCAGCGGCCCCGAGCGTTACATGACCACCTTCCCGCTTTTCACAGAATTGATGCGCCGGCTCGGTGCGGGACCCGATGCGCGCGCGTTGGAAATGGCGGGAAAACTCGCCGCCCGGCTGTGGTCGCTGCGGCGCATGTCGCTCGCGATCGCGATGACGCTCGATCCCGGACCTGATGGCGCTGAGGGCGCGCCCAGGGCGGCCGTCGATCTCGCCACCGAAGCGGCACTGGTGAAGGACATGGGAACGTTCTTCGAGCGCGAAATTATCGACGCTGCGCGCCTGCTGTTCGTGGTCGAGCCGACTCCTGATGCGACGGACACGTTCGAGCGCTACCTCGCGGAAACCATCGTCTGTTCTCCCGTGTCGACCATCCGCGGCGGCACGACGCAGGTGCTGCGCAGCGTCATCGCGCGCAAATTGCTGGGGCCGCTGAAATGAATGACACGAGCGAAGTCCGCGCGATGCTGATCGAGTCGGCGACGCGTCTGTTCGCCGATCACGTCGATGCCAGGCTGCTGGATGCGGCCAAGCGCGACGGCTGGTCGCCCGAACTGTGGCGCATCGTTGAAGAAGCGCAGTTGCCGCTCGTGTCGATCGCCGAGGAAGCCGGCGGCGCCGGCGGCTCGCTGTCCGATCTGGCGGCGGTGCTGCGCATCGCCGGTCGTTTCGCCGCGCCGATTCCGCTGGCTGAAACTGCGATCGCGGGCTGGATGCTCGCGAGTTGCAGGCTGCCGATTGAAAGTGGCCCGCTGGCGTTCGGCCCGGTGCACGGAGAAAACGTGACCGCCCGCCAGCACGGCACACAGTGGAGTTTGTCGGGCAGCTTGCGGCGAGTGCCGTGGGCGCGCATCGCGCAACGCCTGGTCGTGCTCGTCTCCGGCCCCGCCGGCATCATGGTTGCGTGCGTCGATCCGAAGCAGTGCAGGGTAAGCCCCGGAAGCAACCTTGCCTTGGAGCCGCGTGACGACGTGGTGCTCGACGACGTGGTCGTGGCGGGAAATCTCGTTGCACCGGCAGGCCCCGGCGTGGATCATGCGGCGCTCAGGCTGCGCGGCGCGCTGGCGCGCTCGTTATTGATGGCGGGAGCACTCGAGCGAGCATTGGAGCTGGCGGTCCGTTACTCGACCGAGCGAACCCAGTTCGGACGCAAAATCGGGCAGTTTCAGGCGATACAACAGGAGCTTGCCCGTTTTGCCGGCGAAGTCGCGGCGGCGGTGGCTGCCGCGCTGTCGGCCGCCGGTGCGCTCGAACGCGGCGAAGACCCGCTGCTCGCGGTTGCTTCCGCCAAAATCCGCACCGCGCAGGCGGCACACGAAGGCGCCCTGATCGCACACCAGGTACACGGCGCCATCGGCGTCACCGACGAATACGCGCTGCATCACTCGACGTTGCGGCTGTGGTCGTGGCGCGACGAATTCGGCAACGAAGCCACATGGGCGGCCGAGCTTGGCCGCGCGCTCGCCGCCGCCGGCGCGGACCAGCTGTGGCCCATGTTGACCCAGGAACAAACCGCATGAAAGCGGTGCTGACCGAGATCGGCCTCGCGAAAAAGTAAGCATCCCTTCGCATACAGGGTCGCCCCGCTTTGCCAGGCACTCAATTGAAACGGTCAGGAGTAGGGTGCGCTTGCGCACCATCCGGCAATCGGTGCGCAAGCGCACCCTACACAATTATTCAGCGAAATAAGCGGCGCGGAACGCCGAGTCAATCGCTTCTTTTCCCTTTCCTGCCTGCGCCGCATCGCCGATGACGGAGATTTTCTGACCGGGCCGCACCAGCGCACCGTACCCTCCGCCGGTTGCCCTTCGCGCGCGGTAATAAAACCAGTTTCGCAGCCGCTCCGACGAAAATAATTTGCGCATGAGCTGCGATTTGCCCCATTGGTGCTCGAGCAGCCAATAAATGATTGGACCGCATCCGAACCGATATTTGGCACCAGTCGCTACGATGATACGATCGTAATCGCGGAGGACTTCCGGGAATTTCGAGACATCGACACCGTACTTGAACATCACGCCGTCCTGCTTGCACGCACGCTCGAGCTCGCCGACATAGGCGTTCAATGATTCCTGCCTCCCTTCGACTTCCTGAAATTGCGGCGCCATTCCGGCATGGCGAAAGGCGCCGCCAGGAGCATGCTCGAGCTCGAACACCGTTACGTGGTTGCCCCGCGCAACAAGAGAGGCATACGAAAGTCCAGCGGGACCGGCACCGATGACGCCAATGCGGTCGCCTTTCCGGGCGATGGTCCCGGCTGAAAATTCCAGCTCGCGGCCGGCAGTCGGATTCACCAGGCAGGTGAGGGAGTCGCCGCCGCGCATTTCGTCAATACACTTGTTGCACGCAAGGCAGCGTCTGACGGGCGCACCGCGCTGAGCTTTGTTCACCCACTCGGGATCCGCGATCAGAGAGCGCCCCAATGCGACGAAGTCCGCTTTCCCGGTGTCAACTGCCGCCATGGCGATCGCCGGATTGCCGAGCCGGCCCACCGCAATGACCGGCACAGCGACTGCGCGCTTGATGAGTGCCGCGTAATCGAGAAATACGCCTTCGGGATATTCCATCGGCGGAATCATGCGATGCGCCGTAGGCAGCGAGCGATAGTGTCCGGCCGAGACGTGAATGGCATCGGCTCCTGCCGCGGCCGCCCATTTTGCGACGCTGAAACCTTCTTCAAACTTGAGTCCCGTCGGGAAAAAATCCTCAACGCTCAGGCGGAAAATGACCGGATATCCGGGCAGCTCCGCCTTGATGCGTCGCAGGGTATCGAGGCTGATGCGCGCACGGTTGCTGAGCGATCCGCCATATTCGTCCTGACGCCGGTTTTCTTCGGGACACAGAAACTGAGAAAACAAGTAACCGTGCGCCACGTGCAATTCGACGCAATCGAAGCCTGCCGTGCGCGCGCGCTTGGCGGCCGCGACAAAGGCCTCGATGGTGCGGACGATTCTCTCCCGGCTCATTTCGAGCGGTGTAATCGTCCGGCCCGTGACTTCGTAGACGTAGTGCGGCACTGCCGAGGGCGCGATCGGTGGTTCGCCGCACACATCTTCACGCGTGTGGCCCCCCGCATGGCCGAGTTGTATCGACGCTTTGGCCCCGCACGCGTGGATTTCTCTGACAAGGCGGGTGAGACCGGGCAGGAAACGATCGTCGTATATGCCGAGCTCACGGGCGCGATGCCGCCCCGCGCGTTCCGGAGACGCCATCTCAACGGTAATCAGCGCGGTGCCGCCCGCGGCCCGCGCCTTGAAGTACGCGACCGTGGCGTCGGTGACGTGCCCCTCGCGGTCCGCCAGCCGCGTGGTCATCGATGGCATGATAATTCTGTTGCGCAGCTCCACGCCGCCGATCGACATGGGCGTGAATAAGACGGTCATGCCGCGCGTTCCATCGCCCCCTGTCCGCGCACGCCCGCTTGCCCGAGCGCCTGTTCAATGCGCCGGATTTCCGCCTCCCTGAGCTTCACCAGCGGCGGCCGCACGGCAGCGCACGGGATCCGGCCCAGTATGACGAGTGCCTCCTTCATGCGATTGTGCATATCGACGAAGGGATCGGCGTAGAAGGCGTGAGCAATCGGAAAAATGCGGTCGTTCAGCGCACGTGCGCGTGCAAGATCATTTTGCTGCACCGCTTGCCAGAGCGCCACCTGCAGATCGGCAATCACGCTTCCGGATCCGGACAGCAATCCATTGCAGCCCAGCACGAGCGAGCTGAGGAGCCACGAGCTGTGGGTCGTCAACACGTTCACGCGCCGCGGCAGATTCTGGAGTATGCGGATCTGGCGTTCGTGCTGCATCACGCTATTGCACCAGTCCTTGATCGCTTTGATCGAGGGCACTTCCTCCACGAGTCTGAGCAGGGTATCGACCGAGTACCCCAGTCCGCTCGCCAGCGGGTACTGGAAGCAAATGATAGGCAGGGAGGATGCGTCCGCGATCGCTTTGAAGTGCGCGATTGCCATCTCCGGTTTGGCGAGTGCGCCAAGCGCAAGCGGCCCTGGCGGAAAAGCCAACAAGCATGAAGCCCCGCCGCGCTCCGCCATGCGCGCAATGCGGGCCGCTTCAAGGCTGCCGTCGGCGTACACGCCGTGCACGATGGGAATACCATCGCCGATTTCATCCATCGTGATATCGAGCACCCTTGCCTGCTCATCGAAACTACACGAGGCGACTTCGGTGGAATGCGCGTTGATGGTGACCGCGGAAAGGCCGGCCACTGCCACGACGTCTCGCAGATGTTTGCGGTAAGCCACCTCGTCAATGCTCAAATCGCTCTTGAAAGGCAGCAGACAGGCAGGAATGACCCCTTGCGGTTCGAAGTTTTTCCATTTAGACATAAGCGGATTTCCTTTCACTAAGCTCGTTCAGGATGCGCCACCGTTTACCGTGGGAAGACGACCTGCCAATTCGGCCTATGATACGGCATACCGCTTGCTGTGGCCGCCCCGATATCCAACACCGTGCGTCGGTACTGCGGCATAGATTTGCGCTCCCACGTCGTATGGCTTAGGCTTTCGAACTCGTTAATCCCCGCAAATCCCTCATCAAGGAACCCAACCATGACCACACCAGTAGTACTGCTCGAACGCCCGGCTGACGGCGTCGCGCTGATCCGCATCAACCGCCCGGAGTCACGCAACGCGCTTAACATCGAAGTGCGCAAACTGATCGCGCAATACCTGACCGAACTCGGCGAAGACAGCGCGACGCGCTCGATCGTGCTCACCGGCAACGACAAGTCCTTCGCCGCCGGCGCCGACATCAAGGAAATGGCCGGCGCCGGCAGCATCGACATGATGCTGCGCGGCACGCACAAACTGTGGCGCGTAATCGCAGCGTGCCCGAAACCGGTGATCGCCGCAGTCAATGGCTTCGCGCTCGGCGGCGGCTGCGAGCTGGCAATGACGTGCGACATCATCATCGCCGGTGAATCGGCGCGCTTCGGACAGCCTGAAGTCAAAATTGGCATCATTCCGGGCGGAGGCGGCACGCAACGGCTCATCCGCGCGGTCGGCAAGTACAAAGCGATGAAGATCTGCCTGGCCGGTGACCCATTCAGCGCGCGAGACGCTTATGAGATGGGGCTCGTCAGCGAACTTGTGCCCGACGCCGAAGTGGAAAAACGCGCCGTCGCATTGGCGCAGCAGATCGCCGGGCTGCCGCCGCTCGCGGTGCAACAGATCAAGGAGGTGGTGCTCGCCGGGCAGGATGCCTCGCTCGACGCCGCGCTGCGGCTTGAGACCAAGGCGTCCCAGGTATTGTTCTCGTCGCGCGACCAGAAGGAAGGCATGCAGGCCTTCATCGAAAAGCGCAAAGCGCAGTGGGAAGGAAAATAGCCGCGCGACATCGGACGCGGATCCGGCACGATGAAATCAGTGCTTCAGAAACTCCTTGCTTCGCCGGCGGGCACCGGATTTCTCGACTCGCCGGGGTTTTTTTTCGGCCTCGGCGCGGCGCTCGTGGCTTTCGCTGTTTACGGTGCGGTCACGGGTCAGTTTTTTGCCGGCCGCGCGTTCGTCATTGCCTATGCCTCCAAGCCGGGGTTTTTCGTGTTCATGCTGGTGGCGATTCTGGTGCTCGGCGCGGTTGCGCTGTACCGCGGTTACCGCCGCTGGCGCGCCCTTGGCGGATGACGGTTGGACGTGACGCCCGTGCCACGGTGCCGCCGCAGTCATGCGCGAGCTGATTGAAAATCCGCGCGAGCGGCGCAGCGCGTCGCTCGCGGTGACGGCACTGCTGATCGGCGCCGCCTGCATCGGCGCTTCTGCCTTGTGGGTCAAGGTCAGCGAAACAGGCCCGGTCTCGACAGGGTTCTGGCGAGTGTTCCTGGCGCTGCCGTTGCTGTGGGCCTGGGCGCTCGCCGAGCGCGGCCGCCCGTCGCGGGCCAAGCCGGCGACCCAGCGCAGGCTCATGCTCTGGGCAGGCCTGTTCTTCGCCGGTGATCTGGCCGTGTGGCACTGGTCGATCGTGCTCACCTCGGTCGCCAACGCCACTTTGCTCGCCAATCTGGCGCCGATTTTCGTTGCGCTTGCGGCGTGGATACTGTTTCACCGCACACCGAGCGGCAGATTCCTGGCCGGGCTTGCCACCGCGCTTGCGGGAATGGCCGTGGTGATCGGAAGCGATTTCGGTCTGGCCGGCAAACAGGTGCTGGGGGATGCACTCGGCGTGGTGACCGCGATGTTCTACGCCGGTTACCAGATCGTGGTGACCCGCTTGCGCGCCAGCGTTTCAACCGCCAGCATCATGGCGTGGAGCGGCGTGATCGCCGCAGCTGCGCTGCTGCCGCTGGCGCTTGGCTCCGGCGAGCGCTTCCTGCCGCTCACCGACGGCGGCTGGGGCAAGCTGATCGGACTCGCGCTGGTGTCGCAGGTGGTGGGGCAAAGCCTGATCGCCTATGCGATGGCGCACCTGCCCGCCACTTTTTCCTCAGTGGGACTGCTGTTCCAGCCGGTGATGGCGGCGCTCTTTGCATGGATACTGCTCGGTGAGACGCTGGGATGGATCGAGATCGCGGGTGCGATCACGGTGCTCGCCGGCATCCGCATCGTGCACCAGGCCGAGACTGCGCGCTAACCGCCGGCCGTATATACTATTTAGAGTTACGTAACTGCGTGACAGCCGTACGCGCAGTCGTAGGGCGCGGATTCATCGCGCCATCGGTCCGGCGCAAACCATTCGGCGCGATGAATCTGCGCCCTACGGCAACGGCGTTTGGCACAGATGGCATAAGCGGGGCGATCCTCCGAGAAACTGTCATCCGGTTACGTAATGCTCAATAAGGAGAAAACCATGCCCTACGCCAATTCAAATGGAATCAGGCTGTATTACGAGGAAACCGGGCGCGGCACGCCGCTCGTGTTCGTGCACGAATTCGCCGACGACCTTTACAGTTGGGAAGCGCAAATGCGCTATTTCAGCCGCCGCTACCGCTGCATCGCGTTCAACGCGCGCGGCTACCCGCCGTCCGACGTGCCGCAGGCGCTTTCCAGATACTCGCAGGCGATCGCCACCGACGACATCGCCAGCGTCATGCGCCATCTGAAAATCAGCAAAGCGCACCTCATCGGCTGCTCGATGGGCGGTTACGCGACGATCCACTTCGGGCTGCGCTACGCGCGCCTTGCGCTCTCGCTGACCGCGGTCGGCGTCGGGTTCGGCTCCGACCCGGACAAGCGCCCCCAGTTCCTGCGTGACAACGAGATCATGGCGCGGCGCTTCGAAGAACTCGGCACCCCGGCCGCGATCAAGCCGTACCAGATCGGCCCGGCGCGCGTGCAGTTCCAGAACAAGGACCCGCGCGGTTTCGCCCATTTCTGCGCCGAATTCGCGAAGCATTCGGCGCGCGGCTCTGCGAACACGCTGCGCGGCGTGCAGGGACGGCGCCCGACCGTCTACAGCCTCGGGCGCGGACTGGCGAAACTCAAGGTACCGCTGCACGTGGTGAGCGGCGACGAGGACGACAATTGCCTCGAACCGGGGATATTCATCAAGCGTGTCTGCCCGTCGGCGCGGCTCACGGTGGTTGCTGGCACCGGCCACGCGGTCAATCTCGAAGAGCCGGATTTATTCAACCGCATCACGGCAGAATTCCTCGCGCAGGTCGACTCCGGCCGCTGGAAGCCGCGCGATGCGCGTTCGCTCAACAAGTCGACGATGGCGAAGAAGCCGTAAGGATTTCTCACCGCGCGTGAAGGTTGGCCTCGCGGATGATCACGCCGAAGCGCTCGCGTTCGCTCCGCTGCCGCGCCGCGAACTCATCGGGCGGGGCCACGACCGCCTCGCCACCAATCCCGTCGAGCGCCTTGCGCACTTCCGCAGTCTGCATGATGCGGCCGACCTCGCGGTTCAGGCGCGTGATGATTCCGCGCGGCGTACCGGCCGGCGCGTACACTCCCTGCACGAGGTCCACATTCACGTCCGCCCCCGCCTCGGCCATGGTCGGCGTGTCCGGGAAAAACAACGAGCGCGTGGCGCGCGCCACCGCGAGCAGGCGCAGCTTTCCGGCCTTGACTTGCGGCACTGACGGGCCCGGATCGAACATGAAATCGGTCTGCCCGCCGAGCAGGCCGATGAGCGCCGGTCCCCCGCCTTTGAACGGCACGTGGACGGCCTGAATATTCGCCGTGCGCAGCAGCATTTCGCCGGCGATGTGCAGCGAACTGCCGGTGCCCGACGAGCCGAAGTTGAGTTTGCCGGGATTCGCCCGGGCGTGCGCGATCAGCTCGGCGACATTGCGCACCGGCGAGCCCGGATGAACCACCAGAAATATCGTGAGGCGCGCCGTGGGGGTGACCGGCACCACGTCCCTGTTCATATCGACGCCGAGCTTGTACAGGTGCGGCGCCATGACGATGCCTCCGCCCGGCGAACCGAGCAGGGTGTAGCCGTCCGGGTCGGCCCTCGCCATTGCCTCGATGCCTATGGTGCCCCCCGCGCCGGGCCGGTTGTCGACCACGACCGTCTGGCCCAGCGCTTCGCCCAGTTGCGGCGTGAAAGCCCGGGTCGCCAAGTCAATGCCGCTGCCGGGCGCCGAGTTGACGATCAGCCGGATCGGCTTGACCGGCCACGCCTGGGCCGAGGCGAGCGGCACGAACGCAAATGCGAATGCAGCGGCAATCAAACCACGGGCGAGCGTGCGCATCATTCCCTCCATGGGCATCGGCCGGAAGTTTGTTGCCGATAGGTGGCAGCGCACATAAGAGCGGTCTTGCCGTACTGGTCGATTTCACTGGTCAGGGCTTAGCCGGCTTGCCCTCGATTTTGGCCTTGAGCCGCGCCATGTACTTGTCGAGATCGATGACGAAGCGCTCGTGCTCGGCTTCGCCGACCTGCTCGACGTCGTCGAACACTTTGGCCTTGAACGTAAGCCTGCGGCGGTCGATCGCGACGAGCTCGGCTTCGCAACGCACTTTCTTGCCGATCGGAGTCGGCCCCATGTGGCGGATATTTACCACCGTTCCCACCTGTCCCTGGCCGGGCTTCAGATGAGGTTTCGCGAGTTCCTGTGATGTCATTTCGACGAAGCGCGTCATCGACGGCGTTGAAAACACCAGGTAGTCGCCGCGCGCGGTGCACAGTTCGCGGGTGACCTCCCACACCTGTTCGCCCTTCATTCCGACTTTGAGATCATCCATCGTCATCCCGTAATTCATGGTTTGCGGAACGTCATTCTAAAGCACTGCGAGGCAACACGCTGGCATTCGGAGCGCTCACGCTCCGCTTCTCGATTGCACGAAGCGCTCGTGCGCCTGCAGCGCCGCCAGTGCCTGGCCGGCATTGCTCAACTCGTCGTAGACCGGTATGCCGAGCGCGACCGCCCGCGCGCGGAATTCGCGCCTGCGCGCCAGCAGTTCGGGCTCGTCGTCCGCGCGCAGCACCAGCACGAAATGCGCCTTGCCCGGGTAGTGCGCCTGTACGCGCAGCGCGGCCTGCATCAAATTGTCGAGCACCTCGGGCCTGGCGCGGCCGGCGAACGCGGCCAGGTTGAGGTGCATGACCAGCGCCTCGGGTTCAGCGCGGGCGTAGACCACGTCGAGTATTTTTTCGGCGACACGCCCGTCGTCCTGCTGCAGCGTTCCCACCGGGCAGTCGACCGGGTTGGTGATGCTGGTGCCGGGCGGCAACCCAAGTGCGGCGAGTGCATCCACGATAGTCTGGCTGAACGGCGTCACATCGAGCCCGAGGCGCGCAAAGTAATCGGTTGCGAGCACGCTGGCGCCGCCGCCGTTGCCGAACAGCACGACGCGCTGCGTTGGCCGCTGCGTGCGTGGCGCGAGCGCCTGGAAGGCGAGCAGCGCGTCGACGAATTCATCGAGCGTGTCGACCAGTACGCACCCGGTCTGGCGCGATAGCGCGACCCATGCGCGGTCGTCTCCCGCGAGCGAGCCGGTATGCGACACGGCGGCGGCAAGCCCCTGCCGCGTGCGTCCGCCCTTGAGCATTACCACCGGTTTGCGCGCGTGTGCGGCGCGCAGGATTTCAAACAACCGCCGGCCGTCCTGCGCGCTTTCGATATAAAGGCCGATCACCCGGGTCTGCGGATCGGCAATGTAGAACTCGAGCATGTCGTTCGTCCCGAGATCGGCGCAGTTGCCGACGGTGATCAGCCCCGAGAACCTGAGGCCGCGGCTCATGCCGCGGCGAACGATGTCGGTACCCAGACCGCCGCTTTGCGACACGATGCCGACGGTGCCGACCTCGCGCGGGGCGATTTCGGTGAATGTCACTTTGCCGCGCGGCGTATAGAGTCCGAGGCAATTCGGTCCGAGCAGGCGCATTCCGCCGGCCCGCGCTGCCGCGGCCAGTTGCTGCTGCAGCTCCTTGCCGGCCTCGACTTCGCCGAAGCCGCTCGAGATCACCTGCGCAAAGCGCACGCGGCCGGCGGCGGCGGCAAGCATGGCGGGGATCTGCGCCGCGGAAACCGCGATATAGGCGTAATCGACCGGCTGCGGCGTGTCCGCCAGAGTGCGATAAGCGGGCAGGCCGTCGATCTCCGCCGCCGAGGGATGGATCGGGTAGATCGCGCCCTCGAAACCGAACTCACGAATGCGGCGGATGAAAATGTTCGGCAAGGCCGCGCCTTTGGTCGACGCACCGACTACCGCGACCGTTTTCGGCATGAAAAGCGGCGCGTATCGCTCAAGGACAGAATTTTTCATTCAGGCGAAAATCATTAATCGCCAAGGACGCAAAGGACGCGAAGTAACTGCAATAAGGGATATCGAGCGCTCAGCGCAATCACTCCGAATTTGTTGAAGATGTTTGGTGCGAATAAATTTCAGCACTTGTTGTTCCTTTGCGTCCTTTGCGGTTCAGCTTTAGTCAACGCAGCACAAATCGGGCGTCGACCGCGACCGCGCCGGACTCCGACACGATCAGCGGATTGATGTCGGCTTCCCTGAAATCATCGGCGTGGCACAACAGCAGGCCGTCTTCTCCGCCGATCTTGAGCAGCACGTCGACGATCGCGTCCTGTGACGCCGGTTTGCGTCCGCGCGCCCCCTTCAGGACCGCCGCGCCCTTAAGGTCCGCGAGCATTTCGCGCGCATCGAGGCGGGTGATCGGGCAGATGCGGAAGGCGACATCAGCGAGCACTTCGACGAAAATGCCGCCCAGGCCCACCATCACGAGCGGCCCGAACTGCGGGTCGCGAACCGCGCCGACCACGACCTCCTGCCCGCCCGGCGCCATTTCCTCGAGCAAGAAACCATCGATGCGCGCAGCGCGCAGCGCCGGCGAGTTCATCATCCTCCGGATCGCGTCTGCAGTTTCCACCGCAGATTTCAGGTTGACCTTGACTCCACCGGCATCGCTTTTGTGCAGGATGTCGGGCGACATGATTTTCAGCACGAGCGGGGGGGTCAGCTTCGCAAACGCCGCCGCGGCTTCGTCCGCGCCTTTGATCACCGCTGATTTCGGTACGCTGATGCCAAAGCTCGCCAGCAACTGCTTGCCGGCGAACTCGTCGAGCGCCGTGCGATTTTCGCTGCGCGCTTTACTGATGATGTCTCTAATGTTCATCGATCGATAGATCTTGTAGGGTGGGTTAGCGAAGCATAACCCACCATCTTGGGTATCCGCACGGCGGGTTACGGCGCAAAATGCGCGCCTAACCCACCCTACAAATCTGGCCTCCTTGGCGGTTCAAGATTTCTTCTGCTGCGCCAACACTTCCGGCAGCAGCCCCGTGTGCACCAGCCCTGAACGGAATTGCTCCGAGCGCAGGATCGCCAGCACCGCGGGAATGTTGGTCTTCGGGCCTTTGATGTCGAACGCTGCGAGCGCCTGGGCGAGCCGCTCTATGGCGGCTTCGCGACTCGCGCCGTGCACGATCACTTTGGCGATCATCGGATCGTAGTACGGCGTCACGTCGCGGCCTTCGGCGTAGCCGGTTTCGATGCGTATGGAAGGGTCCTGCGGCGGCCGGAACACGGTGAGCTTGCCGGGCGACGGAAAAAAGCTTTTCGGATCTTCGGCATAGACGCGCGCCTGGATCGCGTGCCCGGTGACGGTAATTGTTTGCGGCAGGATGGCGCCGAGTTTTTCGCCGGCGGCCGAGCGAATTTGCGCCACCACGAGATCGACCCCGGTCACTTCCTCGGTCACGCCGTGCTCGACCTGCAGCCGCGTGTTCATTTCGAGAAAACTGAATTCGCCGTCGGCGCCCATCAGCATCTCGACCGTGCCGATGTTGTCGTAGCCGATTTCGCGCACGATCGCCGCGATGCGGTCGGCGACCGCGTTGACCTGCGAACGCTCGAGCGCCGGCGCGGGCGCCTCCTCGATGACTGTCTGGTTGCGGCGCTGCACCGAGCAGTCGCGCTCGAATAAATGCACAGCGCCTCCGTGGCGGTCGCCGAGCACCTGAAACTCGACGTGGCGCGGACGCTCGAACAGCCGTTCGAGATAAACTTCGGCGTTGCCAAAACCGCGGCCGGCCATCGAGCGCGAGCGCTCGACCACCGCCAGCAGTTCGGTTTCGTCTTTGGCAGGCAGCATGCCGATGCCGCCGCCGCCGCCGGCCGGCTTTACCAGCACCGGGTAGCCGATGGCGCGCGCCGCGGCGAGAATCGCGGCCGACTCTGCCGGCAGCACGTCCGAACCTTTGGACATCGGCATGCCGTGCTGCGCGGCCAACTCGCGCGCGCGCGTCTTGTGTCCCATCGCGTCTATCCATTGCGGCGACGGACCGATGAAGCGCACGCCGGCATCCTCGACGCGCTGCGCGAAGCCGGGGTTTTCCGACAGGAATCCATAACCCGGATGCACCCCGTCAGCGCCGGCGCGCTTGATCACATCGAGCAGCACGTCCTGGTTGAGATAACTGTCGCGCGCCGGCGCGGCGCCGATCGCATAGGCCTCGCTCGCCATCTCGAGATACGGCGCGCCGTAGTCGGCTTCGGAATACACCGCGGCCGACTTGATACCCATCGCGTTCAGCGCACGCAGCACGCGTGCCGCAACCGCACCCCGGTTTGCCACAACAACTTTGCTGAACATTTCGTTCAGTCCTCGAGAATGGCAACGACCTGACCCTCAGCGACCGGGTCATTTTCCTTGACCAGAATTTCCTTGACAGTTCCCCCGTCTTCGGTAATTACTGGTATTTCCATTTTCATTGATTCGATCAGGATCAGCGTATCGCCCCCCTCGAGCTTGTCGCCGGGCTTAGCCTTGAGCTTCCAAACAGTGCCGGTGATCTCCGACTTGACTTCGATTCTTGCCATGTAAGTTTTCCCTTTGTCGCGCAGCTCGCGCTGTTGGCGCCCCTGGCCGCACGCCTATATATCGAGACGGTATTTCCTGAGCTTCTTCGGGTCGAGGCTGAGCCCGATGCCCGGCCCCTCGGGCACGATCAGTTGCCCGTTCTTGATCATGAGACCCTGATCGGCCAAATAATCCTTCGCGCCAAGAAAACTGCTGAACTCGTTAGCAGAATTGGTATGGTTACCGATATTGCCGCGATAGGCTTGATAGTTGGCGTTAATCATGATGTGGCGTCTCCTGCGGAATTCGTCATTGGTTCGGGAAATCGCACTTCATCACAGGCTCATGCCCAGCTCGCGGATGAGTTTGCCCCATTTTACCGAACCATCGCGGATCGACCGCGCGAGCTGCTCCGGCGTGCCTCCCGCCGGCTCGGCGCCGTCTGCCGCAAGCGAAGCTTTGACCTCAGGCAGCTGCAGCGCGCGATTGAGCTGGCGATTGAGTTGCACGACGATTGCCGCCGGTGTGCGGGCCGGTGCGAGCACCGCGAACCAGCCTTCGGCCGCGTACGCGGGCAGCCCCGCTTCCGCGACGGTTGGAATTTCGGGAAGCAGGCCGGAGCGTTTCTCCGAAGAGACCGCCAGCGCTCGCAGCCTGCCGCTTCGTACTTGAGGCAGCGCGGGCGGGAATGGCGAGAACATCATTTGCACCTGCCCGCCGAGGAGGTCGGTGACCGCGGGCGCCGCGCCTTTGTAAGGCACGTGGACGGTTTTCGCCTGCGCCATCGAGTTGAAAAGCTCGCCGAACAAGTGATTCCAGGTGCCGTTGCCCGAGGAGGCATAGTTCAGCTTGCCTGGATGCAAGCGCGCATAGGCGATCAGCTCCTGCACGTTTTTGACGGGAACCTGGGGATGGGTCACCAGCAGCCCGGGAGGCGTGGACACCAGTACCACGGGCGCAAGATC
Source organism: Betaproteobacteria bacterium (assembly GCA_016192835.1). Classification (GTDB taxonomy): domain Bacteria; phylum Pseudomonadota; class Gammaproteobacteria; order Burkholderiales; family SG8-41; genus PALSA-1004. The sequence goes on along the minus strand of JACPTJ010000477.1, from coordinate 16 downwards.
GCGCTGCGGATCGTAG
>JACPTJ010000476.1 GCA_016192835.1 Betaproteobacteria bacterium | reverse complement strand
TGTCGATACCGGAAGCGGCACAGCTCGTGCTGCAGGCCGGATTGATGGGAAAAGGCGGTGAAATCTTCGTGCTCGACATGGGCGAGCCGGTAAAAATCATCGATCTCGCACGCGACCTGATCAGGCTGTCGGGTTTTACCGAGGACGACATCAAGATCGTGTTCACCGGGCTGCGAGCCGGCGAGAAACTGTACGAGGAACTGCTCGCCGACGACGAGCACACGTTGCCGACGCCGCATCCGAAGCTGCGCATTGCGCAAGCCAGGCCGGTTGCACCGGAATTCCTGGCGGAGATGTCGATCTGGCTCAAGCGACAGCACCCGGTAAGTGATGACGACGTCAGGCTCAAGTTGCACCACTGGCTGCCCGAGTACCTGGACCCCATGCCTGCGGAGTCCGCGGCGCGGGCCGCCGCGAGCTGATCGGGCGCGAAACCCGCGCCTGCCTAAAACATGTCGCTACCGCCGATGCACTATCCATCAATAGCATCGGGCGCCGCCACGGCCGGCCAGTGGGGTGTGATTGCGCTGGGACTTTCGATCCCGATTTCCGTCGCGCTCGACAATATCCTGATCGGCTTGATCGCCATCCTGTGGCTGCTGAGCGGAAACTGGCGCGGCAAAACCGCGGCGGTGCGACGGAATCCGGTGGCAGTTGCCGCGCTCGTGTTGTTCGGTTTGCTTGCGGTCGGCACGACCTATGGCAACGGCAACCCGGGTGTGCTCCTGAAATACATCGATCTGCTGCTGATCCCGGTATTCCTGGCTTTTTTTCAGGATGCCAAAACCCGCGAACGGGCGTTGTTCGCTTTTTGCATCGCCGCAGTCGCGTCTGTCGTCGTGCCGCATCTGGCTTACATCGACCTGCCTGTCGATAACCCGCTGCTGTCACGCAGCCGAACGTATGCAACGGGATTCAAGCTCTCGGTCACGCACAGCCTGATTGTTGCATTCTCAGCCTATTTATTTGCATTGCTCGCGCGCGAAGAGCAGAACATGAAACGCCGCATCGGTTACATCGCGCTCGCGCTCGCCGCCGCGCATAACGTGGTATTCATGGGTTGGGGCCGCACCGGCTACCTGGTGCTGGCGATATTGTTTCTCTATTTTTTTGTCGTGACCTTCGGCCGCCGCGGATTTGCCGCGTTCTGCGCATTGGCAACCGCGATTTTTGCGACCGCTTACATCGGCTCGGCGACCTTTCAGCAGCGGATCAATGACTTCGCCCAGCAGTTCATGGGATGGCGGCCGGGAGTGCCCTCCGACGACTCGGTGGGAGAACGGTTCGAGTATTTCATCAACAGCCTCAAGCTCATCCGCGAACACCCGCTGCTAGGATCCGGCACGGGGTCGTTTCCTGCCGAATACGCACGCATCGTGGCTGACCAGAACATGCTCGCAACCGTCAACCCGCACAACGAGTACCTGTTGATCGCGGTCCAGATCGGCCTGATCGGGCTCGCCAGTCTCATTTTCCTGTTCTATCGCCAGTGGCGCTACGCAGGCGAACTAGACGCGCCTTTTTACCGCGATCTTGCGCGCGGACTGGTGCTGACGTTTGTCGCCGGCTGCCTGTTCAATTCGCTGCTGCTCGATCACACGGAGGGGCTGTTGTTCGCGTGGATGACCGCACTCGTGTTTGCAGCGCCGGCGAAACCGCCTCCGTTACCCGCGTGGGCCGCGGCATGACGCTGTCGGTCGCCATCATTACCCGGAACGAGCAGGCCGCGATCCGCCGCTGCCTCGAGTCGGTGGCATGGGCTGACGAAATCATCGTGCTTGATTCCGCAAGCGCAGACGGCACGGCAGCCATTGCCCGCGAGCTTCGTGCCAGGGTTGAAACCACGACCGACTGGCCGGGATTCGGACCGCAGAAAAACCGCGCGCTCGATCTGGTGACCTGCGACTGGGTGCTGTCGCTTGATGCCGACGAGTGGGTGACGCCCGGACTGCGCGCGGCGATCGAGGCCGCGATCGCCGCGCCGAACGGCAAATGCGCATTCCGGATGCCGCGCCTGTCGAGCTATTGCGGACGCTTCATGCGCCATTCGGGATGGTGGCCGGACCACGTCACGCGGCTTTTCCGCCGCGGGCAGGCGCGTTTCTCCGACGACCGAGTGCACGAGCGTCTGATCGTCAGCGGCGCGGTCGGCACGCTGCGCGAGCCGCTGCTGCACGAAGCGATCCGCGACCTCGACGAGGCGCTCGCAAAAATGAACGCCTACTCGACCGCCGGCGCGCTGATGCAGTTCGAGCGCGGCCGAAAAGCATCGCTTGCCGGCGCAGTGTGGCACGGCGCATGGACGTTTTTTCGCACTTACGTGCTGCGCGCGGGTTTCCTCGACGGCCGCGAAGGTTTCATGCTTGCGGTTTCCAACGCCGAAGGCGCGTACTACCGCTATCTCAAGCTCATGCTGCTGGGTGAAAAACAGTGATTGGTAATTGGTGATTGGTGATTAGTGACTCGTGATTCGTAATTCGTAACTGAAAAACCCCACCTTTCCAATCGGTTCTTACCAGTCACCAATCACCAGTCACCAGTCACCGCCTTTAACACCAATCACGAATCACGAATCACCATTATGCGTATAGCTGTCATCGTCACGACCTACAACCGCCCCGACGCGCTGGCGGCGGTACTCGCCGGCTACCGGGCGCAGCGCGATGCGAAGTTCGAGCTGATCGTTGCCGACGACGGTTCGACCGAAGACACGCGCGCCGTGGTGGCGGCCTTCAAATCGCGCGCGCAGTTTCCGGTTGCCCACGTCTGGCACGAGGACCGGGGATTTCGCGCCGCGGCGATCCGCAACCGCGCGATCGCCGCAACGAGCGCGGAGTATATCGTTTTCAGCGATGGAGATTGCGTTCCCGCGCAGCGCTTTGTCGCGCAGCACCAGCGGTTTGCCGAACGCGGCTGGTTTGTCGCCGGCAACCGCATCCTGCTGAGCGAGGCCTTTACGCGGCGCGTGCTCGGCGCCGCGCTGCCGATCCACGAGTGGAACCGCTGGCTGCCGCTCGTGACGTTGCCGGACAGCGGCTTTCGCAAATCTGCACCGCAACGCTGGGAAGGCGTCAAGACCTGCAATCTTGCGGCGTGGCGCGACGACCTGCTGCGCGTGAACGGTCTCGATGAAACCTACGAAGGCTGGGGGCTTGAAGATTCCGACCTCGTGATCCGGATGCTGCATGCCGGCGTCAAACACAAAAGCGCGCGTTTCGCCGCACCGTTGTTTCACCTCTGGCACCCTGACAACGACCGTAGCCGCCTCACTGATAACCAGCGCCGGCTCGACGCAATCCTGCACTCCGGCCGCATGGCCGCGCAGCTTGGGATCAGCCAGTACCTATGATCCCGCGGCGCTGGTCGCTGTTGATGGCACAAATCACCAATCACCAATCACGGGGGTACCATGATTCCGCCGCGACAAGTACTGGTAGTGGTCACGCGCCGCATCGGCGATGTGCTGCTCGCGACCCCGCTCATACGCTCTTTGCAGCGCGCCTGGCCCCAGACACGCATAGACGCGCTGGTTTTCGCCGGCACCGAAGGCGTGCTGGCCGCCAATCCTGACCTCCGGCGCGTGATCACGATCGCCGAGCGCCCGAGCCTGTGGCAGCATCTCGCGCTGCTCGCGAGCATTGCACGGCGTTACGATATCGCGCTCTCGCTCGTGCCCAGCGACCGGCCGACGTTGTATGCGGCAATTGCGGGCCGCTGGCGCGCAGGGCTGGTAGTCG
>JACPTJ010000475.1 GCA_016192835.1 Betaproteobacteria bacterium | reverse complement strand
ACATCATGTGGCGCGCGCAGGAAGCCGGCCTCGGGATCACTTACGAAGTCAGCTGCGGCAACGAGGCCGACATCGATACGGCGGATTTCCTGCGCTTCATGCTCGAGGATGCATCCACCGACGTGATCCTGATGGCGGTGGAAAGCATCAGCAACGGAGCAAAATTCGAGGCGGTCGCGCGCCAGGCCGCTGAATGCGAGAAACCCATCGTGATCCTCAAGTTCGGGCGCACCGAAGCCGGACGGCTCGCCGCGGCATCGCATACCGGCGCGGTCACCGGTTCCGACGAGGTTCACGACGCGGCGTTTCGCCAGTATGGCGTGATCCGCGTGGGCGACTGCAATGAACTCTACGAAGTCGCCAAAGTCCTGCGCCGGCGCAAATGGCCCAAAGGGCACCGTGCCGCCGCCCTTTCCGGCTCGGGCGGACATTCGGTCCTGATGGCCGACCTCGGCGCCGGCGTCGGCATCGAATGGGCAAAGTACAGCCAGAACACGGTCGATCATCTGCGCCCGCTGGTGCCGGGCTACGCCCCGGTGGCGAACCCGACCGATCTTACTTCGGCGCTCACCGGGTCGCCGCGGTTGTTCCAGGATGCGCTCGGCGTCGTCGCCGCCGATCCCGGAGTTGATTTTGTGGTGCCGATTCTGGTCTCCCCCACCGTCGCGGCAATCGAGGAAGTGGTGAAGCTTTCTGAAGCGACCCCCAAGCCGATGGCGGTGCTCTGGACCGGCTACTGCCCCGAGAATCCGGGCGTGACTGCGGCGAGTCTGGTCGCCCGCGGTCTGCCGGTGTACCGCGACGCGATGACCTGCCTTAAAGCGGTGCGGGCCGCGATGACTTACGGCGAATTTCTTGAACGCCGGAACGATAGCGCGACCGGCGGGCTGACGCGACCGCCACGAATCGACGCCGATCGCGCGAGGCAGTTGTTTGCGGCTGCCGGCAAGGTCGTCACGGAACGCGCCTCCAAGGAGATTCTCGCCGCGTACGGCTTCGATACTACCCGGGAGCGGTTGGCGCAGAACGTCGACGACGCGTTGCAGGCGGCGCAGTTGATCGGCGGCCCGGTGGCGCTGAAAGTCGAGTCGCCGGAGATTCCTCACAAGACCGAAGCCGATGCAATTCGACTCGGCGTTCAGGGCGAGGCGCAGATCCGGCGCGCCTACGCGGAGGTCATTGCCGCGGCAAAACGCTTCAATCCCGCGGCGCGCATCAATGGCGTGCTGATCCAGGAAATGGCGCCCAAGGGGGTCGAGGTGATGCTCGGGATCGCGACCGATGCGGTTTTCGGACCGGTAATCGTTGCGGCTCTTGGCGGCATTCATGTCGAAGTCCTGCGCGACGTCGCGTACCGCATACCGCCGGTTGCTCATGCCGACGCCCGGCTCATGCTGCGCGAACTTCGCGCCTATCCGTTATTCGAAGGCGTGCGCGGGACACCGCCTCGGGATCTCGAGGCCTTGGTTGATGCGATCGTCAGGTTGTCGTGGCTGGCATGCGACCTCGGCGGCGAATTGCAGGAACTCGACATCAATCCGCTGCTCGCGCTCGAGCGCGGCGCCGGTGCGCGTGTCGTCGATGCCTTGATGGTCCGGAAGGCGGCGTCATGAACGGTACGGCGCCCGCGCTCATTGCCGGGATTCGAATCCCATGAACCCGACCGCACGTTGCAGCATCGTGGGCATTGGGGAAAGCGCCGTCGGCAAGGTGCCCGACCGCAGCGCTCTGCAGCTGCAGGCCGACGCCACCACGGCCGCGCTGATGGACGCAGGGTTGACCATCGCGGATGTCGACGGCCTGATTACGACGCCGGTCCGCGTCGAAGCGTGGAACATGCCCTGCGGCGTCGTCGCGAGCTACCTTGGCATTCGGCCCGACTACCTTCTGACGGTCGATCTTGCCGGCGCTTCCGGCGCCGCGATGATTCATCACGCCGCGATGGCGATCGCCGCGGGGCAGTGCACCACCGTCCTGTGCGTGGCGGGCCAGAACCTGCTCTCGAACCGGTCGCGTTCCCATGCGGTGAAAGCAATGGCGGAATCAGGCGCTGCCCACCCCCAGTTCGAGGTGCCGTATGGCCCGCTGGTCGCGTCGAATTACGCGCTGATCGCGCGCCGCCACATGCACGAGTACGGCACCACCGAAGAACAGATGGCCGAAGTCGCGGTCACGATGCGCAAGCACGCGAGCGTCAATCCCAACGCGCACAAGCGCGAACTGATTTCAGTCGGCGACGTTCTGAAGTCCCCGATGATCACCTCGCCGCTGAAGATACTCGATTGCGCGCTGGTATCCGATGGGGCCGCCGCCGCCATCGTCACGAGCGCGGACCGGGCGCGCGACCTGCGCCAGAAGCCGGCCTGCCTGCTCGGTCAAGGCTACGGCCTGCGCCACAGTTACATCGGTGAAACCCTGAATGTCACCTCCTCCGGCGCCGTCGACTCCGGGCGCAAGGCGTTTGCGATGGCAGGTCTGAAGCACTCGGACATCGACGTCGCCGAGCTCTATGACTGCTTTACCATCACTGTTATCATCGAACTCGAGGATCTGGGGTTCTGCAAGAAAGGCGAAGGCGGCGCCTTTGT
>JACPTJ010000474.1 GCA_016192835.1 Betaproteobacteria bacterium | reverse complement strand
CGGCTCGACCGGGCAGTGCGTGTCGGTGGTCGAGGTCCGGACCCGGGTCATCATTTCGCGAACCTGCGGCTGCGTGACGAATTCGTCGGTCAGCTCGCGCAGCCCGACCTTGCGCGCAACCAGCGCGGACGCGACGGCAAATTCGAGGCTGAACTTGGCTTCGAGCCCGGTGACCGGCGCATGATTGCGCAGCATGGAAGCCTGGGTGACCCCCACGCTCGCGTGCACTTCCGTCACATCCGCGGGTTTTAGGTCGTTCGCCGTCACCAGGTCGAGAACGCCGTCGATCACGCGATGAGTCGCGTAACACATCGGGTAACTCTTGATCGACAGTCCTGCGTCGAGAATGCGAAGCTGCCGTCCGAGAGTGGACGCCGGTCGCGCCCGATCCACACGGCCCTGCGGTGACAGCGCAGCAAGATAACCCGCGTGGTGTTCGAGCGCGTCAGGCGCAGCAGTCAGGCCGCCCACCGTGAGACGCACCGCGTCGATCGCGCAAGCGGCGGCGCGTCCGGCGTGAAACGGTTTGGTCATGGTCCCGAAGTTTGCGACTAGTCCGCTCGCCATGCTCGCCGCCAGCGCCAGCGCATTTTGACAAGCGGCGTCGGACAGACCGTGCAGATGCGCGACCGCGGCGGCCGCGGCGACCGTGCCGAGCACCGCCGTTGGGTGCCAGCCTTTCACGTGGTATGCATCCGGCTCGCGCGCAAGCAGTTCCGCCCAGACCTCGTAGCCCACCAGATAGGCGCGCAACGCATCCGCGCCCGAGGCGCCGAGATACTGCCCTTCAGCGAGCACCGCGGGCACGAGAACTGCGCTCGGATGTCCGCCGAGCGCAACATCGTCGTAGTCCAGCGCGTGGGCTGCCGTGGCATTGATCAGAGCGGCATCCGCGCTCGCCGCCATTGCTGCGCCAAAAACAACGCGTGCCTCGCGCGCGCCGGACTTCCTCGCCGCCACGAATTCGCGCACGATCCGCACCACCGGCTCCTCGCGCCCGGCGATCATCGTCGCCACATTGTCGATGAAGCCTGTCTTCACGATCCGCGCAGCCTCCGCGGGAAGCGTCTCGAACCCGGGATTTGCGATGAAGCGCGACAGCGATTCGGTCAAGCCGGTCATGATGCCCCCTTGGTCAACACCTATTTATGATCGAAAAAGTGCCTGACCCCCATGAATAACCGCATCCCACCCTCACCCCAACCCTCTCCCGCCCAGGCGGGAGAGGGAGTGTTCCCTCGCCCCGCTTGCGGGGAGGGCTAGGGTGAGGGGAAAGTTTGTCATCCACTTTCACGATTCTCAATAAGCGTGAACCGGGTTGGAATCAGTACGACCTCGGCATGCCGAGAATGTGCTCGCCGATGTAGGCAAGAACCAGGTTGGTCGAGATCGGTGCGATCTGAAACAGCCGCGTTTCGCGCCACTTGCGCTCGACGTCGTACTCGCGCGCGTAGCCGAATCCGCCGTGAGTCTGCATGCACGCCTCGCCCGCGTGCCAGGATGCATCGGCGGCGAGCATTTTCGCCATGTTGGTGTCGTCCCCGCAGGGCAGGCCCGCCTCGAACAGCGCCGCGGCTTTCCGCAACAGCAGATCAGCCGCCTCGGTTTCGGCATGAGCGCGCGCGATCGGGAACTGGATCCCCTGGTTCTGGCCGATCGGCCGGTCGAACACGATGCGTTGCTTCGCGTACGCGACTGCGGTTTTCGTGAACCAGCGCGCGTCCCCGATCGCTTCCGACGCCACCAGTATCCGTTCGGCGTTGATGCCGTCGAGAATATACCTGAACCCCTTGCCTTCCTCGCCGATCAGATTTTCTGCCGGCACGCGCGCACCGTCGAAAAACACTTCCGTGGTGTTGTGGTTGACCATCGCTTTCAGCGGTCTGATTTCCAGGCCCTTGCCGCGGCAGGCGCCGATGTCGAGCAGAAACACCGACAGGCCCTCGGTCTTCCTCTTCACCTGGTCGAGCGGCGTCGTGCGCGCGAGCAGCAGCATGAGGTCCGAGTGCAAAGCGCGCGATGTCCAGACCTTCTGGCCGTGGATCACGTAATGGTCGCCTTCACGCACCGCCCGCGTCTTGAGCTTGGTCGTGTCGGTGCCCGTCGTCGGTTCGGTCACGCCAAATGCCTGCAACCGCAACTCCCCGCGCGCGATCTGCGGCAGGTAGCGGGATTTCTGCTCCGCGCTGCCGTGCCGCAGCAGCGTTCCCATGATATACATCTGCGCATGACAGGCACCCGCGTTGCAGCCCGAGGCGTGGATTTCCTCGAGTATCACCGCCGCGGCGCGAAGCGGCAGTCCTACCCCGCCATACTCCTCCGGAATCAGCGCGGCCAGGTACCCGGCCTCAGTCAGCGCTTTGACGAACTCCGCGGGATACGCCTCACGCGCCTCGAGATCGCGCCAGTACGCGCCCGGAAAATTCCCGCAGATCCTGCGCACGCTCGCGCGGATCTCCGGGAAATCCTCGCCCAGCGGCACGCGGACGTCTTCAATTTTGACTGCAGCACTCATCGCGAATTGAACTCTTTACTCAAAAAAACTAGAAAAAGCGATTAGCCGTTGATAAACGCCGACGAACGCCGAAAAATCGAAGCAGTGCAATGGTTCGTGCCAATCACCCGTAAGGTGAATGAAGCAGCTCCCTCAATACCTGTTTATTGGTGGTCATCGGCGTGTACCGGCGTTTATCGGCGGTTAAATTATCTTTTCTAGGCGCCGGCCCGCACGTAATTGCGCGGCAGGCCCGCGCGCGCCAATGCGCCGTGCATCTCGATATCCGGCAGCGCCGCCTGGACGATGTTCCTGACCTGCAGCAGCCGCTCCAGGTCGACCCCGGTGCGCAGCCCCATCGAATCGAGCATGAAGCACAAGTCGTCCATGACGATGTTGCCTGATGCGCCAGGCGCAAACGGGCAGCCGCCCAGTCCGGCGAGTGAGGCGTCGAAGCGGCGCACGCCGCACTCCACCGCAGCACCGACATTCGCGAGGCCAGTGCCCCGGGTGTCGTGAAAGTGCGCCGCGATGGGCAACGCGCCGAGTTCCGCCATCACCGCCTTGAAAACGGTACGAACCTGCACTGGATCGGCGTAGCCCACGGTGTCTGCCACCACGATCTCGTCCGCGCCGGCCTCGACGAGTTGCACCGCATACCTGACGACATCCGCGACCGCCACGCGTCCCTCGTAGGAGCAGCCGAGTGCGGTAGAAAGCCCGCCCACTATTTTCGGGCGCGTGCCTGCGGGCAGTGCGCGAACCATCTCGACGATCTTCCTGAAATCGGCGACGGATTCCTCGCGCTCGCGGCGCACGTTCTTCAGGTTGTGCGTGCGGCTCACCGACATCACGAAGTTGAGCTTGTGCACCCCGAGCGCAATCCCGCGCTCCGCGCCCCTCGAGTTCGGGATCAGCGCGGCGACCGTGAGGCCCGCAACGCCAAGCGCGCGGCGCGTGACCTCCTCGGCGTCAGCGAACTGCGGAATGAGCTTGG
>JACPTJ010000473.1 GCA_016192835.1 Betaproteobacteria bacterium | reverse complement strand
CGACGCCGAAGCGGGTGATGAGCCGTCCGGTCGCGACGCACTGAACCACGATGGTGAGTATCCCGATTGCGAGATCGATGGTCGCGAAAATGCGCGTACGAACCGCCGGGTCGTCGGATGCGGCAGCAACGATGTTCGCCTGCTGGAAATACAGAAACGTTCCGGCCAGCGACAGCAGGATCACCCACAGCGCGATGCCGGCGAGGTAAGGCGAGCGCAGCACCATCGCAATTCCGGCGAGCCAGCCTCCGCCCAGCGCCGCGGACTCCGGTTGCGTGGCCGGCGTTGTTTCCACCGGTACCGCGTCCGGCCCGGTTCTGACTTTCGGCGCCCCCGACTCCAGCTGCCGCGCGCACAGCACTGCCGCCTCCAACAGCACCGCCGCGACGATGAGCAGATTGACCGGGCCGATGGCCGCCGCAAGCCAGATCGTCAGCGCCGGACCGGCCAGCGCACCGGCGGATCCGCCGGCCGCGATGAAGCCGAACAGCCGCTTGCCCTGCTCGGCTGCGAACAGATCCGCCATGAACGACCAGAACACCGAAACCGCAAACAGGTTGAACACGCTGATCCAGACAAAGAACACCCGCGCGACGTTCTGCTTGCCGATATCGAAGCTCAGCAGCAACCAGAAGATCGCGATGTTGACGACGAAGAAATGGTAGACGAGAGGAATGAACCGCCGGCGCGGCAGCTTTGCCACGACGGCGCCGAAGAGCGGCACCGCCGCGAGCAGCACGACGAAGGTGGCAGTGAACAGCCATTGCAGGTTGCGCACGCCACCGGCAATCCCCATCTCGTCGCGCAGCGGCCGCAGCACGTAATAGCCGGCGAGCAGGCAGAAGAAATAAGCGAACGACCAGAGGAGCGCGCGTATCTCGCCCGGACGTACCGCGACCACCCGCGCGAGCCAGCGGTCCAGCAGCGTTTCGCTCATTGTGGAATGTTATCATGGGGACAGACCACTAACCGGATCGCAAAGCATGCAAACCCGACGCGCTGGCCAGGTTTGGCAGGCTGTTGAAAAATGATTCGTCACACCGGCGAAAGCCGGTGCCCAGAAAGGCGATGCCAACTGAATCAACAACATCCTGGATTCCGGCTTACGCCGGAACGACGTTTTTGCATCTTGTGTCGAATTTATCAACGCTCTGTTAGCTGTCCCGCATTACGATATGCTACGCCGCCACTTATTGAAACTCCTCGCTGCAAGCCCATTGATCGCCATGTCACCACGCGAGCTGCTGCCGGTGGTCGGGCTCGGCACGTTTGTCGTGTTCGACGTCGCGCCGCACGCGCCCGAGATGGCGGAACTCAGGGAGGTGCTGAAAACCTTCGTTGCCGGGGGCGGCAGCGTCGTCGACAGCTCGCCGATGTATGGCCGCGCCGAAAGCGCGGTCGGCGAGCTCGCGAGCGAGCTCGCGCTGCGCCCGTCGCTGTTCCTCGCAACCAAGGTCTGGACCACCGGCCGCGCGGCCGGCATCAGGCAGATGCAGAATTCACTGCGCGTAATGCGCACGCCGCGCATCGACCTGATGCAAGTGCACAATCTGCTCGATCTCGAGACGCATCTCAAAACGCTGCGTGAATGGAAGCAAGCCGGCACGATCCGCTACCTCGGCATCACGCATTATCATTCGGGCGCCTATCGCGAACTCGAGCAACTGCTCAAGACGCGCGATTACGATTTCGCGCAGTTCAATTATTCGCTCGCCGAGCGCGAGGCGGAGACGCGGCTGTTGGCGGTTGCGGCGGAAACCGGCACCGCGGTGATCATCAACCGGCCGTTCGCGCACGGCGCGCTGTTCGCCAAAGTCAAGAACCAGGTGCTGCCAGCGTGGGCGGCGGAATTCGATTGCGCAAGCTGGGCGCAGTTTTTTCTCAAATACATACTTGGGCATCCGGCGGTCACCTGCGTGATCCCCGGGTCCGGCAAAGTGCGCCACATGGCCGACAACCTCGGGGCCGGCAAGGGACGGTTGCCGGATGAAACGCTGCGTCGCCGCATGGTGGAATATCTGGGCCGGTTATGATGTTTGCTTAAGCGGCTGTCCAAGGGTATCGTATCGGTCGCTTTTCGCAGTTCACCACTACCAAAGGAGGGATCATGTCACCACTGAAGCGCATCACGCAAGCTCTATGCATCACGTTGTTCGCGCTGTTCGCCGTGCAGGTTTTTGCCCAGGAGCAACGGCCCGGCTACGGCCCGTCGATCAACATCACGGCCGCGAAAAAGATCGCCGCGGGAGTCGTCGCCGAATGCCAGGGCAACAAGTGGAACGTTGCCGTCGCGATCGTGGACACCCACGGAAGCCTGGTGTACTTCGAGCGCATGGAGGACACGCAGACCGCGAGCATGAAGATCGCTATCATGAAGGCGAGGGCTGCGGCCACTTATCGGCGTACGACCCGCGTATTTGCGGATGTGATCGCCAAAGGAGGCCCGGCAATCATGACCCTGCCCGGCGTCGTGGCGAGTCCCGGCGGGGTGCCAATCTTCGTCGGCGGCAAGATCATCGGCGCCGTAGGAGTAAGCGGCGTGACCGGCGATCAGGATGAACAATGCGCCAAGGCAGGGATCGGCAAAATGTAGTCGCGGCGGAACACAGCCGGGGGAACGGGGCCGTTCCGGCCCCGTTTTTTTTGCCCGCTTTCCCGTTACCCCGGCGCACCCGCGCCACGGCATAATCACGCTTCATGGGCGCGCGGTTTTTGAGATCGATACCACTACTCGCGGCATTGAGCTGCCTGCTGCTCATCGCCGGCTGCAGCGCGCTGCGGCTGAGCTACAGCCAGGCGGATACGCTGCTCGCGTGGCGCGCCAACGAATACTTCGATTTGAATCCGCTCCAACGGGACGATCTGAACGAGCGCCTCGAACGGCTGCACGCGTGGCACCGTTACGAGCAATTGCCCGATTACGCGGCATTCACCAGCGCCGCAATCGCCAGGGCGCGACACGGCCTCAAGCACGACGACCTCGTCTGGTTCATCGAAGGCCTCAAGGCGCGCTACCGGGTCATCATCAACCATGGCAGCACTGACGCCGCCGAGATGCTGGCCACGCTGGCGCCCGAGCAGATCGACGCGTTGCAGAAACAATGGCGCAAGGTCAACCGCAAATTCGCGAGCGAGTACGATCTCGACGGCAGCGTCGAAAAACGCAAGCGCGCCCGGCTGAAGAAGGTGCTGGACCAGATCCAGGACTGGACCGGCGGCCTCACCTACGAGCAGGAACAGAAAATCGCGGCGCTGCTGGACGCCATCCCGCTGATCGAGCATTTGCGCCACGCCGACCGGATCCGCCGCCAGCAGGAGTTTCTGCAATTGCTCAAGCTGCGCACCAACCCGCGGGAATTCAGGCCCAAATTGCAGGCATGGCTGGTGGACTGGGAGCGCGGCCGCGCACCCGAGTACCAGCAGCTGTCGGTCGAACTCTATGCAAAGCGCATCGAGTTCTATCTTGCGGTCGACAAGCTGCTGACGCCCGGCCAGCGCCAGATCGCGCTGCACCGCCTGCAGGAATACGTCGACGATTTCAAAGCGCTCGCCGAAAAACCGCAGCGCGCAGGTCCTTGAAGCGGCGCTGCTGCTAGAATTCCCGTTTTACGCAAAAGCGCCAAGCTACATGCCCACCTACCCCGGAGTACTGGTCTCCAAACTGCCGCAGGTCGGCACCACGATTTTCACCGTGATGTCGCGGCTCGCGGCCGAGCACAACGCGATCAACCTGTCGCAGGGGTTTCCCGATTTCGACTGCGCGCCCCGCTTGCTCGAACTCGTCACGAAATATTTCAATGCCGGGCTCAATCAATACCCACCGATGGCCGGCGTGATGGCACTGCGCGAGATCATCGCTGAAAAGACTGCGGCGCTCTACGGTGCGGCCTACAATCCGGAGCATGAAGTGACCGTCGTACCGGGCGCCACCTACGCCATTTTCACGGCCGTTACGGCGTTTGTGCGGCCGGGCGACGAAGTCATTCTGTTCGAGCCTGCCTACGACAGCTATGCCCCGGCCATCGAAGTCAACGGCGGCCGGCCCGTTTTCGTTCGTCTCCAATACCCCGATTACAGTATCGACTGGCAGGCGGTCAGCCGCGCAATCACACCCAGAACGCGCATGCTGCTCATCAATACGCCCAACAATCCGACCGCCAGCGTGTTTTCGGCCGAAGACATGCGCGTGCTCGCCAGCATACTGCGCGATACCAATATCGTCGTCGTCAGCGACGAAGTCTACGAACACCTGATCTACGACGGCCATCAGCACCAGAGCGTGGCGCGCTTCCCGGAACTCGCCGAGCGCAGTTTCGTGGTGTCCTCCTTCGGCAAGACTTACAGCGTAACCGGCTGGAAGATGGGCTACGCACTTGCGCCCAAAGAGCTGATGGCCGAGTTTCGCAAGGTGCACCAGTTCAACGTTTTCGTCACCAACGGGCCGTTGCAGTATGTGCTCGCGGAATACATGCGGGACAAGGACGCCTACCTCTCGCTCGCGGCGTTTTACCAGCGCAAACGCGATTTCTTCCTGGCCGGCATCACCGGCTCGCGTTTCCGTCCCCTGCCATCCCGCGGCACCTTCTTCCAGAACCTTGCTTACGATGCCATCACGGACGAAAAGGACACCGAGCTCGCGGTGCGGCTCACCAAGGAAAAAGGTATTGCGTCAATTCCGCTGTCGGTGTTCTACCATGACGGGCATTGCGACCGCGTGCTGCGCTTCTGCTTCGCCAAGTCGGAGGAAACGCTCGCGAAAGGCGCAGCGATCCTGCGTGGCATCTGAACACCGGAGGTGCGATATGAGCGATACCGCTGTCATCGTCGGTGCGGGTCCGGGTCTCGGTGCGGCCCTCGCGCGGCGCTTTGCGCGCGCCGGCATGAAAGTCGCCGTCGCGCGGCGCAATACCGGCCAGCTCGCATCATTGCTCAATGAACTCGGCAGAGATGCGCGTGCTTATGCCTGTGACGCGACGGACGAGTCCGCCGTTACGCAGCTCTTCGCGTCCGTCGCCGCGGATCTCGGCACACCCGCGCTGGCCGTCTTCAATGCCGGCGCATTCGTGCGCAAAGGCGTGCTCGATACCAGCGTCGAGGAGTTTGAACGCTGCTGGCGCATGGGCTGCCTCGGCGGATTTCTCGTCGGGCGCGAAGCGGCACGCGCGATGCTCACGCACAACGCGGAGCACAAAGGCACCATCATTTTCACCGGCGCGACCGCGTCACTGCGGGGCGGCGCGCTGTTCCAGAATCTCGCGGTCGGCAAATTCGGATTGCGCGCGCTGGCGCAAAGCATGGCGCGCGAGCTCCAGCCACAGGGCATCCACGTCGCGCACGTCGTAATCGACGGCCAGATCGAAGGCGAACGGCCCGGCCACAGCACCGTTGAGCGCGGCAAGGATACCGTGCTCGACCCCGCCGCCATCGCTGAGACCTACTACCAGCTCCACCTGCAGCCGCGCAGCGCGTGGAGCCATGAACTCGATCTGCGGCCGTACGTCGAGAAGTTCTAGTGCGTCAGGATCCGCGCTCAGCGTTTTTTTCCCAGGATCGTGCCGCGACACCTGCGGCTGCCGCAGCCGCATGCATAGAGCCGTTTCAGCGCCGGCGTATAGCGTTCGTCGACGATCAGTTTGTAATCGTAAGTCAGCTCTTCACCGCACCGGATGTTGCGGATCGCATCGATGAACAAGCGTCCGTTCTCCTCATTCGTCTCGCAGTTCGGATCGCAACTGTGGTTGATCCAGCGCGCCGAGTTGCCGCGGCGGTTGGCATCGATCACGGTCTTGTCATCGAGCAGAAAGAGGAAAGTATGCGGGCTTTCGTCGTCGCCGTACTTCTGTCGCCGTACTTCTCGTCGGCCGCATCCTCGCTCATGCGCGCACCCTTGTATTCGATGATGCGGGTGCCTTTCGGTATCGTTGTCGCGGCAAACACGCCTTTGCCGTGAATTCCGGAATTGCGTACGGTAATGCGGCGGCGTGGCTTGCGTTTGATAACCGGCATGGCGGCACTGAGTCCTGTTGCTGAAAGGCGGGTATTTTAACCAATTCAGGCGGCATTCGCGCAACGCAGCAGCCTTTCCAACCCTGCCTGCCCGGCTGAACGTCATCACATCGACTACTCGTTCAGTGGATCGACGCGACGGCGATTCAGCTTTGTTTCGTCGTTGCAGACCCAAACCCCGTGCCGGCCCGTTTATATTCGTCGCGCGGCGGACTGAAAATGTCGAGGATCACGGCACTCGCATCGCCGGTACGAACGCTATGGGGCACGCCGCCGGGCGTGTACCAGAAATCGCCGACGGCAGCCTCGATTTCTTCGCCATCCTGAATCCGGGTGCATTTGCCTTCCAGCAGCACCCCCCATTGCTCTTCGGGATGGCTGTGTATCGTGCCGCTGGAATTCGGGTCGACGCGGACCACGGAGAGCATGACCTGTTGGCCGGGGAAGATGTTCGTGTTTATGCCTTCCCCCAATTTCCGCGCAATGCCACGCGCATCCCCGTGTAGCTGAAACATCCATGCTGCCTTGTTCATAGAGGTTCTCCAATCTCAAAGTTTTAATCAACCACTTGAATCCCGAGGGTGTGTGCCGCTTCGATGGCCGCTTCACGCGACGGCTCTGCATTGACAATCGCGACCCTGGCCCCGCCGCGATTGCGGGAATCCAGCCACACCGAGCGCTCCTCCGCCGTAATCCGGATGCGCTGGACCTCGGGCACGTCGAGTTCCCTGAGCGATATGTCGATGGCACGCACTTCGGGCATGTCCATCACCTTGGCATACATCGCGCCGTCCGAAGTGTGGGAACCAAATACCGCGCCCATCAGGATCGCGGGAACGTTGATGGCGCGTCTCGAGTACAAATCCTTGGTGAGATCGATCTCGATCTTCGAAATCTTCCCCCGTTTCAGGGCATGCGCGATGCGCGCCATATTGGTCGGCGAACCGACCGCGATGGAACTGCCTCCGACCACCACCTCGCCAAACGTCTGGGTCAGGGGCCGGCACGTCGCCATCATGCCCCGGAGTTCTTCGCGAGCCTCCGCCAGGACGCGGTCACCCGCGGCGGCATCCCGGCTCGCGAGCTCCGGAGCGAGCAGCGCCTCGACCTGCTCCCGCTTCTTGAAGTAGGGTTTGAGATACTTGACGTTGACGGCGGTAATCGCCGGCGCCCCCTCGCGATGGATGCGTGCTGCCATGGCGATCATGACATCGATGTCGATATCGACGGGGAGCGTGCTTTTCAGGATCAGGTTGGAGGCGAGATTTCCGATGAGTATGGCGCCGCCGATGTGGGTCGCGCACAAGCCGCGCGTGACGACGCGTGGGGTGCAGGGGACCCCGATCGTCGGCGAG